>SYAB01000056.1 GCA_005787665.1 Actinomycetota bacterium | reverse complement strand
TAGCGACAGTTTGGCGATGGTGCGCCAGGTCTTGGCGTACTGCACCAGCATCGGCCCGCTGGTGTAGGGCAGGTCGTACTTCTCGCAGAGCTGGCGGACGCGCACCGAGATCTCAGCGAGCCGGTAGCTCGGCAGATTCGGGTAGAGGTGGTGCTCGATCTGGTAGGACAGGTTGCCGGTCAGAAACGCCATCGCCGGGCCCGCGTCGATATTGGCACTGCCGAGCATCTGGCGCAGGTACCACTGCCCCTTACCCTCGCCGTCGAGGTCGTGGGGAGTGAACTTCTCCGCACCGTCGGGGAAATGCCCACAGAAGATCACCGCATTGGTCCAGAAATTGCGGAGCACGTTGGCCAGCACGGTGGCCTTCAGCGTGGAGACGAAGCCCGCCCGGGGCGACAGCGCGGTCAAGGCCGGGTACACCAGGTAGTCCTTGGCGATCTGGCGGGTGGCCTTGACGGTGAACTCGCGCAACCGCACCACCGTCGCCGCCCGGGTCTCCGGTGCGAGGATCTTGCGGGCCTCCAGGTGCTGCAGGCCGATCCCCCACTCGAAGCCCGCGGCCAGCACGGTGTTGATCGGCAGGTTCAGCACGTTGGCCGGCACCCACGGCTCGTCGCGGGTCACCCGCAGCACCCCGTAGCCGACGTCGTCGTCCATGCCCAGGACGTTGGTGTACTTGTGGTGGGCGACATTGTGGGTGATCCGCCAGTGTTTGGCCGCACCCACCATGTCCCATTCCCAGGTGGAGGAGTGGATCTCGGGGTCGTTCATCCAGTCCCACTGGCCGTGCAGGACGTTGTGCGCGATCTCCATGTTCTCGATGACCTTGGCCAGCGCCAGCGTCCCGGTACCGGCCCACCAGGCCACCCGTCTGGATCCGAAGGCCAGCAGCAGCCGCCCGGCGACCTCCAGGGCACGCTGGGCGGCGATGGTGCGCCGGATGTAGCGGGCATCGCGCTCGCCGAGGGACTCTTCGACGTCGCGGCGGATCGTGTCGAGTTCGGCGGCCAGGGACTCGATGTCGGCGTCGGTCAGGTGCGCGAAGGCCTCGATATCGGAGATCGCCATCAGATGTCCACCACACAGTCTCCGCTCGCTGCGGTCACACAGGTCTGCACCCGGGTTCCCGGCTCGTACTCGGCGCCGGTACGCAGATCGCGCACCCGGCCGTCGAGCAAGCTCACCACACAGGTGTGGCAAATACCCATCCGGCAGCCGAACGGCATGAGAACACCCGCCCGCTCGCCAGCCTCCAGCAACGAGGTCGCCGAATCGCAGGGGGTCGCCGCACCGGCGCGGGCGAAGCGCACGGTCCCGCCCGCGCCCGGGTCGGCCGTCCGGGCAGCGGCGAACCGTTCCAGGTGCAGCCGGTCTCCCAGGCCGTGGACGGTCCAGTGCCGTTCTGCCGCCGCGAGCATGCCCTCGGGCCCGCAGGCCCAGGTGTGCC
Organism: Actinomycetota bacterium; assembly: GCA_005787665.1. Next base: position 1,734 of record SYAB01000056.1, on the reverse strand, counting down.
GGTCCCGCCAGTCCGGCACCTGCCCGGCGATGCCGGCGACATCCAGCCGGCCCTCGAGCCGAGTCGCGCGGACGGTCAGCCGGTAGCCGGGGTGATCGCGGCCGAGGGCGGCCAGCTCGGCGGCGAACATCGCGTCGCCGGCCTCCGGCACCGAGTGGATGTGCACGATATCGCCGATGGTGTTGCGGCGGCGCAGGGTCCGCAGCATCGACATCACCGGGGTGATGCCGGAGCCGGCGGTCAGGAACAGCACCGAGGGCGGCGGCGGATCGGGCAGCACGAAGTTGCCCTGCGGGGCGGCCAGCCGGACCACGGTGCCCGGCCGGACGCCGCCGACCAGATGGGAGGACAGAAACCCCTCGGGCATCGCCTTGACGGTGATGCTCAGAGCCCGCGCCCCGGCCGCACGGGGCGGCGAGGTCAACGAGTAGGAACGCCACCGCCACCGACCGTCGACGAGCAGCCCGATACCGATGTACTGGCCCGGCCGGTGGTCGAACCGGTAGCCCCAGCCCGGCCGGATCACCAGGGTGGCCGAATCCGACGTCTCGGGGCGGACCTCGACGATCCGGCCGCGTAGTTCACGCGCCGACCACAGCGGGTTGACCAACTTGAGGTAGTCGTCGGGAAGCAGCGGCGTGGTGACGGGGCGGACCAGGGCCCGCATCACGGCGCCGAGCCTGACCGGGGTCGTCACGGTTGCGACGGTACCGCACACGCACCAGTGGCGATCAGAGCAAGTCGAGCAGGAAGGGCAACTCCTGGGTGGCGTACCAGGCGAGGTCGTGATCGGCGGCGTCGCCGACGGTCAGTTCGGCATCCTCGTCGCCGAGGTCGGCGTCATCGATCACCGCGACGGCGGCTCGCACCGCGGGCTCCGCGGCGGCGTTGTCGACGTAGACGGCGGCCACCTGGTTCATGTCCACCGGTCCGCTCAGCCGCACCACGGCGTCGTCGAGGTCAGGACGCAGGGTCACCGTGTCGCGCGGGGCATCGGCCACCACCACCGCGCGACGCGGCGGCGCGGCGTCGTCGCCGGCCAGTAACCGCAGCGCGGCGCGGGCAGCCTCACCACGGGCCACCTCGGCGAGCTCGTCGTCGTCACCCTCGGCGTAGCCCTCCCGCAGTGCCGGCGTGAGAGCGAAGGCGGTCCCGCTGCGCGGCTGCAGGAACCCCTGGGCCACCAGTTCGGACAGCATCGGCAGGGTCGCCGGAATGTAGACCCGCATGCCGCCGAGACTAACGGTTGCCCTCGCGATCACCGGTCAACGTGGCGGCGAAATCGGGCACGTAGGTGGCCAGGTCCCGCGGCGGACGCCGGTAGTTGCCGATCTGCGGCCGCTTGGGCAGCTCCACCCTCTCCAGCTCCACCTCCTCGTAGGGGATGCTGGACAACAGGTGCGAGATCATGTTCAGCCGGGCGTGCTTCTTGATGTGCGACTCGACCACGAACCACGGACTGTTCGAGGTGTCGGTGTGCACCATCATGTCGTCCTTGGCCCGCGAGTAGTCCTCCCAGCGGTAGATCGACTCCATGTCCATCGGGGACAGTTTCCAGCGTCGCAGCGGATCGTCCATCCGGGACTTGAACCGGCGCAGCTGCTCCTCCTCGGAGACCGAGAACCAGTACTTGCGCAGCAGGATTCCGTCGTCGATGAGCATCTGCTCGAAGAGCGGGCACTGCCGCAGGAACAGCGCCTCCTCCTGCGGGGTGCAGAACCCCATCACCCGCTC
>SYAB01000055.1 GCA_005787665.1 Actinomycetota bacterium | reverse complement strand
GTCGGGGACGGTCTCGAAGGCGAAGGCCATCCGGGCCCCGCCCTGGTCGATGACGTAGGCGCCGTGGGTTTGCAGGGTTTTGGCGATGACCTTCTCCCCCGGGGTGATGTTGGGGATGGCGTCGACGTTGATGGACGGGTCGAGCTGGATGCGGTAGCCCTGCGGGATGGGGGTGGCCACACCGGCGAGGTTGGCGCCGTCGGATTTGATCGCCGGGCCGACGAACCCGGGTCCGGCGATGTCGCTGGAGAACACCAGGGCGTGGTTGAGCCCGGAGTTGGCCGCGATCGCGGTCTGCAGCTCCGCGGCGGTGACCACACCGGCGTAGCGGGAGATCCCGGCCGCGGTGGCCGATCCGGTGGTGTCCACACCGTTGCCGTTGATCGGCGTGCTGCCACCCCAGGACCCCGACCAGGTGTCGGTCGCGGGGTCATACTTGGCCTGCCAGATCCCGTAGGCCATCCCCGTGGTCGGGTCCATCACCGCGACGTGGCCATCAGAGCCCGGGGGAACCCGGGTTCCCCGCGGCAGGGCCACGGTGGCGGTGCCGAAGGGGTCAGAACCCCAGGCCTTGGTGAACCGCACGTCATAGCGGGGCGTGCTGGTGGTGATCGCCGAGGCCGGGACCAGGGTGACCCCGTAGTGGTACAAGTTGGCGATGCGCTTGGTGCCCGGGGCCGAGAAATACGACACCCAGGTCGCACTATCAGCGGCCAGCGTCGGATTCGCCGCAATCGGCTTCCACAACCAGTCGGCCGCTCCGAAATAGGCCGGCGTCGTGACCGGTGGAGTGCCGTCCGGGGGCACGGTGGTGGTGTCGGCGACCACCGTGATCTTGTCGATCCGCAGGTTGCGATCCCGGCTGGCGGATCGGCGAAGATCGTTGGTGAACGCGATGCTGATCGTGTGTGAGCCGGCAGCCCCAGAGACCAGAACCGGGTAATCCGTCCACGTCGTCGCCGAGACCGACGTCGTCGCAACGACTGTGCCGTCGATCGAGACCGTCATGATGGGGGCGCCGTTGTACTGGTCGCCCCTGGCCCGGATCACGAGACCGGCGAATGCGGGCAGGGTCTGGGTGATTGCCGCCGTACCGTTCGTGGACAGCAGCAGTGCCCGCCCGGCCGAGGCGGTCGTGTCGGAGTACCGGCTGCCGGCTTTGACCGGTGTGACGGTCAGCGCCTCCGCTTCGAGGGTCGTCGTGGGTGCCACCGCGGCGGTTGCGACCTGGGTGACGGTCGAGGCGGTGGTGGCGACCGGCGATGCGACAGGTGCGGCGGACTGCGCCGTCGGGGTGGTGACGACCGGCACCGCGACGGGTGCGGAGAGGACCGGTGCGGCGACGGGGCCGGTGACGACCGGCACCGCGACGGTGGTCTTTCGAAGCTGTCGCTGGGTGGATGCGGCGGCCGCGGCGACCTCGATCTCGCGGCCGACCCACGCGAACGCCGTCAGCGCGGAGGCGGCCGGTAGGGGCGCGGCGGGCCCGGCGGGCAGGACGGAGGCGGCCGACAACGTTGCCGTCGGCGCGGACCTCGCGGCGGAGAGGGCGGTGCGGCCGGCGGCCGGCTTCGCCGTCGTCCGGACTCGGTTGACGGGGCGTGGCGAACTCGCAGCAGCTGAGGAGGAGGTCTCGGACGCGGGGGAAGTCCTGGGCTCAGCGGTGTCGGCCTGGGCGACGGCGCTGCTCGCGGCCAGTGCGGCGCCGATCCCGAGCGCTGCGGCGAGTCCTCGGTTCATGGCCACTCCCCTTGGCGGAATCGGTAGATCTAGATCTAGATCTAGATCCATAGAATCACGAGGGGTGCGCCGAGGTGCAAGTTTTAGGCATACGGTCCGGGAATTCGGCTCCCCGACCCGGGAGCAGTGCCCGGCGAGCGGCTATTTCGGCCGGGTGCCAACCTCTAGGGCGGCCAGTTCCGAGGTCCCGTCGAAGAGCACCCGGCCCGACTCCCGGACCCGGCAGCGCAGTCGACCGCCGAGATGTTCGAAGTCGGTGTCGATGTTGCGCCGCTCGCCCGGCAGGGGCACGGGGAGCACGTGCGGGGGCAGATGGCGCCCGTCGCCCTCGAGTTCGATCTCGTAGCGCGGCGATCGTCCCCGGATGAACCACTGGTTGTCGCCGACCCGGGAGCGCACCAGTACCGGCGGGGTCATCCGGATCACCTTCGTCCCGATCCTCACCACGATGCCGTTGACGTCGCGGGCGAGGGGCCCCAGCGACAGCAGCCCTCCGGAGAACGCCACACAGACGTCATCCGCGCCGAAGTCGTGGGCCTGCCCCCACCACCACCGCAACGGGAAACCGGCTCCCCAGTTGCGCTCGGCATAGAGCTTGGCGTCGGTGAAACTCCACCGCTGCCCGCCGTGCTCCACCGTCCCGCTGGCCCTGCCGCCGAGGTAGTACGGATGCCAGTACTGGTTGAGGAAAGGGATCGCGGAGAACACCCCGCCACCGCCGAACGCCTTCGGCCAGGTCACCGGGTCCCGGAACGCCATGTCCAGGCGCAGATCGCCCAGTTCGAAGTGGACGCTGTCGGTACCGACGGTGAAGTTCCCGGCCTCATCGCCGGCGGTGACCTGGAAGGGGGAATTCCGCGCCTGGGCTCCGGACAGAGCCGCCGAGTTCACCACCAGGCCCGGGTGGACGGCCACCGCCGTCGTCGACCAGTCCCCCGCGGGATGGCGGTTGACGCTGCACAGCGCGATGAGGACGCGTCCGGAAGCCTCGTCGGAGACCCGCCAGAACCAGCCCTCCATCTCCGTGCCGTGGGAGGGCAGTGGG
>SYAB01000008.1 GCA_005787665.1 Actinomycetota bacterium | reverse complement strand
GTCCATCAACGTCGACGCCATCCCCAACATCACCCCGGGGGAGAAGGTCATCGCCAAAACCCTGCAAACCCACGGCGCCTACGTCATCGACCAGGGCGGGGCCCGGATGGCCTTCGCCTTCGAAACCGTCCCCGACGCCACCTCGACCAACCCCGGCGCGGTCTACACCCAGGCCGGATTCGCCTGGGACTACTACGACATGAACCACATCCCCTGGACCGCCCTGCGCGTCATGGCGACCTGAAAGCGGGGGACGGTCGAGGGGATCACCGCTCACAGCATCGGTTTGGCCAGAGCCGTGACTCGGCCGCGCCGTGGCTGAGAGTCCGGTTACCGTTGCGCATGAGCTTCGACAGCAGCGTCTTCCGCCTGGATGACCAAGTGGCCGTCGTTACCGGCGCCGGCGCGGGTATCGGGCGGGCGATCGCCGAGATGTTCGCCTCGGCCGGGGCTGCCGTGGTGATCAGCGACCTCGACGGCACCACGGCCTGCTCGGTCGCCGATGGCGTCACCAAAGCCGGCGGGCAGGCCGCGGCCATCGCATGCGATGTGACGGCGGAGGCCGACCGCGAACGGGTGGTGACGCTGGCCGCTGATCGTTTCGGCGGGGTGGACATCCTGGTGAACAACGCCGGCGGTGGCGGACCCAAGCCATTCGACATGCCGATGTCGGACTTCGAGTGGGCCTACCAACTCAATGTGTTCGCGTTGTTCCGACTGACCCAGCTGTGCGCCCCGCTGATGAGCAGGCGGGGCGGGGGAGCGGTGCTCAACATCAGTTCGATGGCGGGGGAGAACACCAATGCCGGGATGGCGTCGTACTCCTCGTCGAAGGCGGCAGTGAACCACCTCACTCGCAACATCGCCTACGACCTCGGACCGAAGGGGATTCGGGTCAACGTGATCGCGCCGGGCGCGATCAAGACCCACGCGCTGGAAACGGTGCTCACCCCCGACATCGAAAAACACATGCTGCAGAAGACACCGCTGAGCCGCCTCGGCGAGCCCGACGACATCGCCTACGCCGCATTGTTTCTGTGCTCCCCCGCCTCCGCCTGGGTCAGTGGCCAGGTACTGACCGTCAGCGGCGGTGGCGTGCAGGAACTCGACTGACCTTCCAGTTCGCCGGGTCAGCTCCCGGATCCGGCTCATCCTGGATAGGGGATACCTGGGCACCGCACCGGCCAGGATGATGCTGAACATTGCCGATTCCGGGGGCTGAAGATTCGCAGCGGCCTGCGCGTACAGCATTCATGTCAGCAGCAGATTGTCGAGACCGGCACGAAGACCAGGAACGCGGTATGGACAACAGCGCGTTACGAACGCGGAATTCACCCGGGTGAAAAATCCGCTCAACAGGGTCCGGAGGTGGCATTTTTGGGTATCCCAGATGCCGGACTGGAGGTATCACATGCCCGACACGGAAGTCGCAACCACCTCGGAGACCGCGGCGGCGCCCCGCGCCGGGCTCGGCCTGGCGGCCCTGACGGCGATCGTCGTCGGGTCGATGATCGGCAGCGGGATCTTCGCCCTGCCCTCCCAGATGGCTGGCAGTGCCGCCCCGGCACCGCTGCTCATCGGTTGGGTCATCACCGGCATCGGCATGCTGACACTCGCCTTCGTTTTCCAGACCCTGGCGCAGCGCAAACCGGACGTCGATGGCGGCGTCTACGGCTACGCCAAGGCCGGGTTCGGCAATTACGTCGGGTTCACCTCGGCGTTCGGGTACTGGGCCTCGGCCTGGATGGGCAATGTCGCCTACCTGGTGCTGCTGTTCGCCACACTCGGGACCTTCATCCCGGACTTCGAGGGCGGCACCACGCTTCCGGCGATCATCGGCGCTTCCATCCTGTTGTGGACGGTTCACTATCTGACGCTGCGCGGTGTGCATACCGCCGCGTTCGTGAACACCGTCGTCACGATCGCCAAGGTCGTGCCGATCGTGACCTTCATCGCGATCGCCGCGGTGGGCTTCACGGCCGGCCTGTTCAGCGCCGACATCTGGGGGCGCACCACCACCATCGACGGTGAATCTCTGGGCAGCACCTGGCATCAGGTCAAGGCGATGATGCTGGTGACCGTCTGGGTGTTCATCGGCATCGAGGGCGCCGCGGTGTACTCCAAGCGGGCCGCCAAGCGCAGTGACGTCGGACGGGCCACCGTCGTCGGGTTCCTCGGTGTGCTCGCCCTGCTGCTGCTGGTGAACTTCCTCTCCTACGGCCTGATGCGTCAAGCCGACCTGGCCGGACTACCCGACCCGTCGATGGCCGGATTGATGAAGGAGCAGGTCGGCAGCTGGGGTGCCAGTTTCATCTCGATCGGGCTGATCGTCTCGCTGCTCGGTGCCCTGCTCGCCTGGGTGATGCTGTGCGCCGAGATCATGCAACTGCCTGCTCTGGACCATGTGATGCCGTCATTCCTGGCCCGGGAGAACGCGCATCATTCACCGGCCGGTGCCCTGTGGCTCACCAACGGCTGCATCCAGGTGGTTCTGATCCTGACACTGTTCGCCGAGAGCACCTACCTCGGTCTGGTGCTGCTCGCGACATCGCTGATTCTGCTGCCCTACCTCTGGTCGGCGGCCTATCAGGTGTTGCTGGCCGTACGCGGCGAGACCTACGGGAACGGCTCGGGCCGCAGCCGAGATCTGCTCATCGGCGGTGTTGCGCTGATCTATGCGATCTGGCTGGTGTACGCCGGGGGGGTGGAGTACCTGCTCACCGGCGCGGTTGCCTACTTCCTCGGCACGATCCTGTTCGTGTGGGCTCGGCGGGAGAATGGCCTGCGGGTCTTCACCACCACGGAGTGGGTCATCTTCGGGATCGTCGCCGCCGCCGCCGTCTTCGGGCTGTATGAGATGGTCACCGGCGACATCGACGTCTTCTAACCCAGTGCACTCTCGGAGAGGAAATCGCCATGGCTGACAACGAGTCCCGCGTCGGAGTGTGGTCGGAGATCGGCACGTTGCGGCGGGTGATGGTGTGTCCACCAGGACTGGCCCACGAGCGGCTGACTCCGGATTCAGCCGACGAACTGCTCTACGACGACGTGTTGTGGGTCCAGCAGGCCCGCCGCGACCACTACGACTTCGTCGCCAAGATGGAGGACCGCGGCACCGAGGTGCTCGATCTGCAGGAGATGCTCAACGACATCATGGCCGACAAGCAGGCCCGCGACTGGGTGCTGGACCGCAAGATCACCGACGAACAGGTCGGCCCCGGCATCGCCAAGGAAGTGCGGCCGTGGCTCGACGGTATGGCCGCCGCCGAACTGGGCGAATTCCTGATCGGTGGCATCCCGTTCCATGAAGTGCCCAAGGATGTCGCCGGTCCCTTCATCCATGCCTTCGGTGAGATGAGCCCCGGCAGTTTCATCATCAAGCCGCTGCCGAACACCCAATTCATGCGGGACAACTCCTCGTGGATTTTCAACGGCGTGACGCTCAACCCGATGTTTTGGTCGGCCCGTCGCCAGGAGACGTTGCTGACCACCGCGGTCTACAAATTCCACCCGGCCTTCGCCGGTGCGGAATACCAGGTGTGGCTCGGCGATCCGGACGGCGAACCGCGCGACTACGGGGCCGTCACCCTCGAGGGCGGCGACGTCATGCCGATCGGCAACGGCACCGTCCTCATCGGCATGGGGGAGCGGTCGTCCCGGCAGGCCATCGTCGAGGTGGCACAGAACCTGTTCAACGCTGGAGCGGCCGAACGAGTCATCATCGCCGGTCTGCCCAAGAGCCGTGCCGCCATGCATTTGGACACCGTCTTCACCTTCTGCGACCGCGACGTGCTGACCGCCTTCGCACCCGTCATCGACAACGTCGTGCCGATCACCCTGCGCCCCGATGACAAGGCGCCGGCCGGCGTCACCGTCGAGGTGGAGAACAAGAGCCTTGTCGAGGTCGTCGGCGATGCGCTGGGGGTGACGTTCCGGGTGGTCGACACCGCCGGCGACATCTATGCGGTTCAGCGTGAGCAG
>SYAB01000054.1 GCA_005787665.1 Actinomycetota bacterium | reverse complement strand
TCCGCAGCCGCCGCGCCGACGCCGTCCGCCCTGGCGGCGACCGTCGTCGTCCGCCCCGAGTCCGGCCGTCACCCGGGACGTGCCCGCTTCACCACCGGCGGCCGATGCCGACCCGGTGCCGGTCACCCCGGCCACCCTGGCCGCCCGACGAGCCGGGGTGCGGAAATGACCGAGTCCGTCACCGCCGAGCCCGTCATCATCGAGGTCGCCGTCGACCCGCCCTACCCGGTGATCGTCGGCAAGGATCTGCTCGACCGATTGGGCACGGTGCTCGGCGCGCGCCACAAGGTGGTGATCCTGTATCAGCCGGCACTGGCACAGATCGCCGAGTCGATACGAACCACGTTGGCGGGCAACGGGATCGACGCTCACCGCGTCGAACTTCCGGATGCCGAAGCCGGCAAGGACCTGCCGGTGGTTGCGTTCGTCTGGGAAGTGCTCGGTCGCATCGGGGTCGGCCGCAAGGATGCGATCGTCAGCCTCGGGGGAGGCGCGGCCACCGACGTGGCGGGCTTCGTCGCGGCGACCTGGCTGCGCGGTATCGACATCGTGCACGTCCCGAGCACGTTGCTGGCCATGGTGGATGCGGCCGTGGGCGGAAAGACCGGAATCAACACCGACGCGGGCAAGAATCTGGTCGGCGCCTTCCACCAACCGGCCGCCGTTCTGGTCGACCTCGCGCTGCTGGAGACCCTGCCGCCCAACGAGCTGGCGGCCGGAATGGCCGAGGTGGTCAAATGCGGCTTCATCGCCGATCCGGTCATTCTGGAACTCATCGAGGCGGATCCGCGGGCAGCCACCGATCCGACCGGCCCGGTGCTGGCCGAGTTGGTCCGGCGCGCGATCGCGGTGAAGGCCGAGGTGGTGGCCGCCGACGAGAAGGAGTCGGCGCTGCGCGAGATCCTGAACTACGGGCACACCCTGGCCCATGCCATCGAACGGCGGGAGCGCTCCCGGTGGCGGCACGGTGCGGCGGTGTCGGTGGGCCTGGTGTTCGCCGCTGAACTGGCCCGGCTGGCGGGCCGACTTGATGACGCCACCGTCCGTCGGCATCGCGACGTGCTGAGCGCGCTGGAACTGCCGGTGAGCTATGACGCCGACGCGCTCCCGGAGCTGATGACGATCATGGTGGGAGACAAGAAAACCCGTGCGGGGGTGCTGCGCTTCGTGGTGCTCGACGCCCTGGCCAGGCCCGGCCGGCTCGAGGGACCGGATCCCGCCCTGCTGGCGGCCGCCTACGCCGAGGTCGCCCGTACCGATCCGGAGGAGACATCGTGACGACCGTCCTCGTGCTCAACGGTCCCAATCTGGGCCGGCTCGGCCGTCGGGAAACCGAGGTGTACGGCAGCACGACCTACGACGACATGGTCGCGATGATCGAGGCCCAGGCCGCGGAACTGGGTCTGTCCGCGGTGGTGCGGCAGAGCGACAGCGAGGCCCAGCTCATCTCCTGGGTCCACGCCGCCGTCGACGCCGGTGACGCGGTGATTCTCAACGCCGGTGCGCTGACCCACACCTCCATCGCGCTGCGCGATGCGTGCGCGGAGTTGAGGGCCCCGCTGATCGAGGTGCACATCTCCAACGTGCATGCCCGGGAGGACTTCCGGCACCACTCCTACCTCAGTGCGGTGGCCACCGGAGTGATCGTCGGGCTGGGGGTTCAGGGCTATCTGCTGGCACTGCGCTATCTGGCCGGCGCCGTCTAGTCCTCGTCTATTCCGAGCCGGGCTCGCCCCGGTTGAGGTCGTACTTGCGCTGCTGAACGGTCTCGTGAACCTCGCGCACCGCCTGCCGCGACTCCTGACGCCACGACTCCTCGCGGCGGCTGGCATGGGCATACTCGTCGTCGTTGATGACCTCGTCGAAAACGTCGGCGCCCACGTGCTGGCGTCGCGGCTCGGCGGGCCGCTTGCGATCGACCAGCCAGCGGCCGATGGCCACTGCGAACATCGCCGGGAGGAACACCACCAGGGCGGTGAAGGCCGCGAAGGCGGTGACCTCGGGGCCCAGGCCGTCGGTGTAGATCGCGCTGTAGAACAGCGAGATGAGCCATGACACCAGTCCGCTGAGCGCGCCGGCGACGAGTCCGGCCAGCAGCCAGCGCATGGCCAGGTCGCGGCGGCGGTCCGGATCGGGGTTGGCCCGCGCGTCGGACATCCCGTCGAACAGACCCCACACGAAGGCGGCAATCCCGAACAGCGCGACCAGCGCCATGCTGATGGTCCCGGCGTTGGTGGGGCTGGCGTTGATCAGCGTTCCCTGCACCAGTCGGAGCAGCACCATTCCGGCCGCGAGCACCAAACCGCGGGGCAACCAGGTTGTCATGGGGCAACAGCCTAGCGAGTAGCGTCACCCACCGTGACACATTCCCGCCGCCGGGACCGACTGGCGGCCCGCCTGACCGCCGACGGACTCGACGCGTTGCTGGTGACTGACCTGGTCAACGTGCGTTATCTGTCCGGGTTCACCGGTTCGAATGCCGCCCTGCTGGTCTTCGCCGGCGACACGCCGCCGGTGTTGGCCACCGACTTCCGCTATCGGGCCCAGGCGGCGCGTCAGGCACCCGATCTGCACACCGCCATCGAACGCGCCTGCGGCCGTCATCTGGTGCAGTTGGCGCTGTCCGGGGGAGCCCGCCGGATCGGTTTCGAGAGCCATGTGGTCAGCGTCGACGCCTTCGAGGCGCTCTCGGAGGTGCTGGCGGACTACGCCGGCGCGGATCTGGTGCGTGCCTCGGGGACCGTCGAGGTGCTGCGCGAGATCAAAGACGCCGGGGAGGTGGCACTGCTGCGCCTCGCCTGCGAGGCCGCCGATGCGGCGCTGACGGCCCTGGTCGCCGGTGGCGGCCTGCGACCCGGTCGCACCGAACGCGCCGTCGGACGGGAGTTGGAGGCCCTGATGCTCGAGCACGGCGCCGACGGCCCGTCCTTCGAGACGATCGTGGCTGCCGGAGCCAACTCGGCGGTGCCCCACCACCGGCCCACCGAGGCCGTGTTGGAGAGCGGGGATTTCGTGAAGATCGACTTCGGTGCGCTGGTCGGTGGCTACCACTCCGATATGACCCGCACGTTCGTCCTCGGCAAGGCCGGAAAGGCCGCAGCCTGGCAATGCGAGCTCTACGACCTGGTTCTCACGGCCCAGCGCGCCGGGGTGGGTGCGTTGGAACCCGGGGCGGCACTGCGCGACGTCGATGCCGCCGCGCGCAATGTCATCGCCGTCGCGGGGTACGCCGAGCACTTCGGCCACGGACTCGGGCACGGGGTCGGGCTGCAGATCCACGAAGCGCCGGGAATCAACGCGGCCGCCGCCGGTACGCTGCGTGCTGGCTCCGTGGTGACCGTGGAACCGGGTGTGTACCTGACCGACCGTGGCGGTGTGCGCATCGAGGACACCCTGGTCGTCGGTGCCTCCGGCCCAGATTCGCTGACTCGCTTCTCAAGGGAGCTGACTGTCCTGGCCTGACACGACGCGGCGCCAAATCAGTGGCTCGGCGCCGGTTCGGTTTCAGTCGTGGCACGGCACAGCAGGTTCTGATCGGATCTGGCGGATCAGCCCCACCCGGTTCGCTGTTTGGTGTTAGGTCAGAGCACGTCGCTCGATGTCTGGTCTGGAGGGCTGATGAGGAATCGCACCGTTGTACGAGCACGACGCTGTGCCGCGGTCGGACTGCCGGTGTGGATGACCGCGTTAGCCCTGGCAGGGCCAGCGGATCCGCCCGTCAATCCGCCGGCCGTACTGCCGGCGATTACGGCACCGGTGGAACTCGCGGCCCTGGGCCTGCCGTTGGCATCGGCGGCTGATCTACACGCCGATACCAACTCCGGTCCGATTGCGAATTTCCTCCGGATCTTCATCAGCAACGGCACGGCGGATCACCCCGATGCGGGTCTTTTGGTCGGAAACGGATACTCCTGGACCGGTTCCACCTGTGGACCGGACAGAGTCTGCGACGGAGGCCAGGCCGGATTGGTGTGGGGATCAGGAGGGAACGGATGGAACAGCGGTAGAGGCGGTCGGGCGGGCCTGCTCGGCAACGGCGGTGCCGGTGGGAGCGGGGTGGCGGGCACTCCTGGTGGTCCAGGCGGTGCGGGTGGCGCTTTGTGGGGTAACGGCGGCGCGGGTGGGGACGGGGCGGACGCCGTCTACGACGGCGACGGCGAGCTCGTGACCGCCGCCGCCGACGGCGGCTACGGTGGTAACGCGGGCTTGTTGTTCGGCAGGGGAGGTGCGGGCGGCTCGGGAGGCGCTGACGTCAACCCAGGCACCGCTCCGGGAGCGGCTTTCCTCGGCTCCACAGGTGCCGTCGGCGGCCGAGGGGGCCGCGGCGCCCTTGTCTGGGGAGCAGGTGGAAGCGGCGGCAGGGGTGGGCCCGGTGATGCCTTCGTCGGGCCCGCACTGGGCGGCGCTGGCGGCGGAGGTGGTTCGGCCGGCATCTTCGGCAGAGGGGGCAGCGGCGGCAGCGGCGGCAGGTCCTCGACTGGCGGCGGCTACAACGCGACTGGGGGATCGGGCGGGACCGGCGGTCGCGGCGGCTTACTGGTCGGCAACGGCGGCGCCGGGGGCGTTGGTGGCGGCGACACGTCTTTGGGAGATTTCGTTTACTCGCTCGGCGGTATCGCAACCGGGGGAGCCGGCGGTGACGGCGGCGGCGCGACACTGGGCGGCGGCGGCGGCGGCGGAGCCGGAGGTGGAGCAAGAACCAGGAGCATTGCAGCATTGGGCGGTACGGGCGGGGCCGGCGGAAATTCGGTACTGCTCTCCGGTGGCGCACCGGGCGGTGGCGGGAGGGCCCAAGTTATCCTCGAAGGCCCAGGGTCGGCGACCGGCGGTGACGGTGGGGCGGGTGGCGGCAGCGGAGGTGTCTTCCTCGCGGGGCGGCCGGGCGGTGCTGGTGGAGCCGCCGCCAACTGCCAGGCTGTGTGCGGCGAACCCGAGCCCCTGTATGCGACGGGCCCGGGCGGTGTCACCGGCGGTAAGGGCGGCCTCGGCGGCCGTGGCGGCCCCTTTGCGCCCGGCGGTGCCGGTGGCTTGGGTGGGGCTGCGAATTCGCTCCAGTTGGACTTCCAAATCGCGGCCGGCTTGGTGAACGGTGGTGATGGCGGAGTCGGCGGCAGGGGCGGTCTGCTGACTCGCGGCGGCCGTGGCGGCAACGGTGGCGACTCCAGCGGGGGCAGTCCTGGCAGCGACGGAGGTAGCGGCGGCACCGGCGGTAAGGGCGGTAACGGCGGCCTAGGCGGTCGGCAGGGCCAAGACGGCACCGACGGAAACCGGGCCTGACATCAACCGGCCTCGGCGCGAGGCACCGCCTGAATCGGCGGCGTATCGGTGATCGGTCGGCCAGTCGGTATGCTCAGCCCGGCGTCCCGTCGCGCGGGTGTCATACCACGCTCATTGCGATCTTGTTAGCGTCCAGAGGAGACCGACCGTGGCATCAACTGCGGACTTCAAGAACGGCCTCGTGCTGAACATCGACGGCCAGCTCTGGCAGATCATCGAGTTCCAGCATGTCAAGCCCGGCAAGGGCCCGGCCTTCGTGCGGACCAAGCTCAAAAACGTGCTGTCGGGCAAAGTGGTCGACAAGACCTACAACGCCGGGGTGAAGGTGGAGACCGCGACGGTGGACCGCCGTGACGCCACCTTCCTGTACCGCGACGGCAGCGACTTCGTGTTCATGGACAGCGAGGACTACGAGCAGCACCCGTTGCCCGAGGCGCTGGTCGGCAACTCGGCCGGCTTCCTGCTCGAGGGCATGCCCGTGCAGATCGCCTTCAACGAAGGCGCGCCGCTGTACCTGGAATTACCGGTGACCGTCGAACTGGTCGTCTCCCACACCGAGCCGGGTCTGCAGGGGGACCGTTCCAGCGCGGGCACCAAGCCCGCGACGCTAGAGACCGGAGCGGAGATCCAGGTGCCGTTGTTCATCAATATCGGCGACAAACTGAAGGTCGACTCGCGCGATGGCAACTATCTCGGCCGAGTGAATGCCTGAATCCCCGTCCGCACCCCGTGGCTGAGCGCCGGGTCGGCAGGCACCAGGCGCGTAAACGCGCGGTGGACCTGCTCTTCGAGGCGGAGGCCCGCGGACTCTCGCCGGCCGAGGTCGCCCTGTCGCGATCGGTTCTGGCCGACTCCGACCCGGACGTCTCGACGCTCAGCCCGTACACGGTGACGGTGGCCCGCGGGGTCAGTGAGCATGCCGCCCATATCGACGATCTGATCAGTTCGCACCTGCAGGGCTGGACGCTGGAGCGGCTCCCGGCGGTGGACCGGGCGATCCTGCGGGTTGCCGTGTGGGAACTGCTGCACGCCGACGACGTTCCCGAGCCGGTGGCCGTCGACGAAGCGGTCGAACTCGCCAAGCAACTGTCCACCGATGAGTCGCCGGGGTTCGTCAACGGCGTACTCGGTCAGGTGATGCTGGTGACCCCGCAGATCCGGGCCGCCGCGGATGCGGTTCGAGACGCGCGAGGGACTTCTGGACGAGGTGCCGGCGCCGAAGCGATGGAAGCCGAACGCCATTTCGCTACCCTGGCGCAGGTCTGGGACCGCCAAGCAGAGGCCTTGGACGCCTCGATGGGCGAACACGGCACTGCGGCCCGCCGGGTCCTGTCAGCCTGCCCCGGCGATCGGGTTCTCGACCTCGGCTGTGGGCCCGGACTGTCCGCGGTGGCGTTGGGCGCCGCGGTCGGTCCGCAGGGGTGGGTCGCCGCGGTCGACGTGGTGCCTGAGATGGCCGCGGCCGCGCAGCGACGGCTGTCGGCGGCGGATGTGCACGGCGTCGCGGTGGCGGCCGATGTGGCCACCGCCGACCTCGTTGCCGTCGCCGGTGATGGAGAACTCTTCGACGCCGCGCACTCCCGATTCGGGCTGATGTTCTTCCCGGACCCGAAGGCGGCCTTCGCCAACATCTTTCGTGCGCTGCGCCCCGGTGGGCGGCTGGCCGGTTCGGTGTGGCAGCACCTGGACCGCAACCCGTGGATGATGCTCACGACGGCGACGGCGATGCAGATCCTCGGTATCGAACGGCCGCTGTTTCCCGGACCGGGAGCCCCCGGACCGTTCTCACTGGCCGACTCCGAGACGACTGCGGCCTTGCTCATCGGCGTCGGCTTCATCGATGTCGAGATCGACTCCGTCGAGGCGCCGCTCATCTTCGAGGGTGACGGGACCGCCGCCGCCGAACGGATACTCAGCGCCGGACCACTAGGCGGTGTGTTCCTGACGGCCGACCAGAGCCGCCGTCGCGACGTCATCGCCGGGGTGGTCGCCGCCCTTGAGCACTACCGCGGCGCAGCCGGCTACGAACTACCGGCCGCTTCGTGGTGCGTTACCGCGCGCCGTCCCGGCGTTTCGTGACGGGCGCACCAAACCTCAGGATGACGGCTGCTGTGTGCTGAGGTTGCGGCCTTGCTCCTGATCGGCGTTTTCGTAAACGGTGTTCGCTTTGTCGAGTAGTTCGGCCAGTTCCTCGGAGCGATTCTGCAGCGCCGCACCCGCTCCTCGCCGCGACTGCGCGTTGTCCTGGATCCCTGGCACGCCGAAGGTTCCGAACAACACACCGTGGGTGAGCCACAGCAGCTCGCTGATGTCGTCGGTGGCCGCGGTCGCCTCGCCGATGTGTGTAGCCGCTGTCCGCTGGAGGTCCGCCAGGTCCTGGAGGTATCGGGGGTCGACGTCCAAGTTCCGCACGCCAACGATGTACCTATGGTCCGGTTTGCCCGCGTCGGCGTATTCGGTGCTGGTGTCGCCTGCGTCGCGTGGTGCGCCGCTGACCGTGTCGTAGGTCCATCGTGCTCTTTCGCGTGCGACCCCGGCGTTCTGTGAACTTTGCTCGAACGCCGTTACCGCCAGCCCTGCGAGGGTCAGGAATGTCGCACCGCCCACCACAGAAACCAACTTGCCCAGAATCTGGTCTGCGGCGCCGCTCATGTCAGCCGCGGCGGTGTAGGCGAAGACGCCACATACCAGCGCCCCGGTGGCCAGAGTGGTTTTCGTCCCCACGATGCCGGCGCGCACTGTCATTGCCTGGTCGGCCTGTTTACCGACGAGCTGCGTCATCTCCCGGTCCCAGGTCACCATTTGCGCCACGGAGTTCTCCTGCGACGCGTTACGCGCGGCGTACAGATCCGCAGCCGCACCAGACCACTGTGATGGGTCGGGATCGGCGAACCGTAGGGCCGCTTGCGCAGGCTCAAATCGGTCCGCGCCGGTGCTGAACGCGGTGCCCGGGTCAGGATTAGCCAACCCGGCCAGCGCTTCGAACGCCGAGGCCGCGGACCCGGCCGCTGCAAGAACCATTGCCCACATTCCCACGATGGATCTGGAAAAGCGGGACAGATCATTCACCTTGGAAAGCCGGTAATAACCGAGACACGTTACGAGGCATAGCTCCAAATCGCTGGCGGCACTCGGAACAGCGATCCCGGGAGCGATTTCGAACTTGCTGTCCTCGACGACATCTTTGATAACGCCGGTACATGCCAGGAGGGCCGTGAGCCCGTAGACAAATACGTCCCGGGACCGATTGGGATCGCGTTGCGCACCGTCATCGGAAGAACAGGAGTATTCAGCGGATACCTCCTCGCTCACCCGCGCGCCAAGTGATGCGATCGAATCCTGGTCGCCCGAAAAGGAGGGGATCTCGGTCATTCCACGCGCGCCCTCCGGTCACATGAATGTCGCTGGCCCTGTTCAGTATGCTGGAAACGGTCCGAGAAGTTCGACGAAACGATGGGCGCAGTTAATAACGGCGAGTCGCCGGTGGTGCGGATAGTTGCCGAGATTCAGCAAGCACGAGTCTGAGTATCGAGAGCGTTATCGGAAGATGTCATCAGACGGGAATTGTCTCCAGATATGCAGTCAAAAGCTGCGGCCCGCCGAGGGTCTCCGGCGTGAGGTCCCAGCATCGTGAGGATCATGACTACCGGGATGCAGATCGCGATGGCCGGATTGGCCTTCAAAATCGTCACGTTGGTGATGCCGTATTCAGCAGATATGTCGCCATCGCGCTCGCGGGCCGATCGTATGCTCCGAGATGTCAGGGCCGCGGTCTTGCCCATCACAACGACGACGGAGCATCAAGCATCAACATCCCCTTTGATTTTGCCGCTTATCGGCGGTGATGGCGCCACAGTTGAGGCGCTCAAAAGATCACTCCGCTGAAACCCCCGTCCACGGTCAGTGCGGAGCCAGTGATGTAGCGGCTCAAGCCGCTGCACAGAAAGAGGATAACGTCGGCGATCTCGTCTGGATGCGCCCAACGTCCAAGCGGGATGCGGTCGTCGACCCGCCGGTAGAACTCAGGGTGACTTAGCCGCCCAGCCTGGGTCAGTGGGGTCTGCACCCAGCCGGGCAGCACCGAGTTGACCAGGATGTTGTCGGCAGCCCAGGCTGCTGCGAGGCTGCGAGCCAGTTGCACGACACCGCCTTTGCTGGCTGCGTAGGCCGCTCCGATGGAGGCCCCGAAGATCGACGTCATACTGCCGACCATCACCACCCGGGCAGGGCGGGTATGGCCGCGTAAAATCGGGAATGCGTCTCGGGTGAACCTGAACTGGCTGGACAGGTTGGTTTGGATCACCCGCTCCCAGTTTTCGTCGCTGATGTCCTCAGGTTGATTACGCAGACTTATCCCCGCGGAGTTGACGAGGAAATCCGCCGAACCCCATTCCTGTTCGGTGATCGACAGGAACTCCCGGGTGCTGTGCACGTCATTGATGTCGAGGGAATACCCGGATACCGCCGATGCCCACGGGTTCAGCGAATCGACGGCCCGGTCCAGTTTTTCCGGGTCACGTCCGATCATCCGGACATCGGCTCCTTGGGCCAGCAGCAGACCGGCCACTGCCAAACCAATGCCGCTGCTGCCGCCTACTACTATTGCGCGGGTACCCCGCAGATCCATCGCCTTCGCGCCGGGGGTGTTTGCGAACGTCTCAAGGTTCACCGGACCGCCAAGATTCCGCCGTGAATTTTCGGGACTCACTGCGACGACTGCGCGCCGCGAGCAACCAAGCGCCCGGCCGGCTGCCGAGCGATGAAGCGCCGGAAACAGGATTCAGCGTCCTCAGCGACCTTCTCCGCATCGGTGTCGGCGAACAGAACAAAGTGGCAGCCGATGATCTCCGAGCCATGGATATCGGAGAGGGTGGAATACCGGGAGACTTCGCCGACTTCCCCCGCGGTGAGCCCGTAGATGGCAAGCAGCCGCACGTGGCGGGCGGGCTCGGCTGGTGCCGGCGGCTCGTCGTAGGCGACGTCGACGAAGGCATCGATGACACCGGATCCCTGCGCTGCGGCGATCATCTTGTCTACGATTCCGCCCGCACCCGCGATCCGGGGGTTCAGGTCTATGAGAACCGGTCCGTCGGGCGATGCGGTGAAGTCGGGGTGAAAGAAGCCGTTTCGCACGCCCAGTTCTGTCAACACCCTGCTGGCATGGCTGAGCAGCGCGGCATGCTCATCGGCCCGCACATCGAGCTGGTCCGCCCAGCAGTACCGGAAGCCATCGTCGAGGACGTGCTTACGCCAGCACTGCAGGCTGATGAAGTGGTGCTCACCGTCGATCGCAAAGCCGTCGATGCTGAACGACTTTTGCATCCCTTCGTCGTCGAAGTCGATCAGCAGTTCCTGGGCTGTGTAGCGGGCGCCGGGATCGGCATCCTGTGAACGTTGGGTCACCAGCCACGCCCCGAACTTTTCTTTCGAGACGACAGGGTGGTTCGCCGAGTACCGCACCGACTTGATGATGAACCGATCTGGCATACCCTCCAGAAGTTCCACGTCGAACGGCTCGTGCAGTGCGAACGATACTTCGCGCGGTACCCGGAATCCCCGCGCCGCGAGCAGTCGGTTGGTCTCGTCTTTCCACTCTCGCGCCGGCGCAGTCGCCGGGTCGTTGGCGTAGTGCGGGCACACCATCTCTGCCAGCCGGTCCGCGGCCGCCATATTGTGTTCGTACCCGTACAGCACAAAATCAGCGCCGATCTCAGTCAGTGTCGCGGCGGCCGGTGCCAGATCGTGGGCGCTGTAACGCGGCAGATCGGGATGGGCGTCTGCGTAGATCCGCAGCGCTCCAATCGAAGTGGACGGGTCGGCCGGGCAGGTCACGTCAGCGTCGACCAGATCAACGCACCGCACACCTCGCCGGGCCAGCGTCGCTTTCAAGTGCTCAGCTGAGGAAAGCAACGACGTGAACGCCACGACACGGTTCTTATTGTTGGTGCGCTTGGTTGTGCTCACCGGTGATCCCTCCCATCAGAGCAGCGCGCCGCCGACTGTCCGGTCAGGAGCGGTTCGGCGCTGCCGATGACATCGCCGAAGTCTGAGATCACCTGCCGCGCACCCGCTTCGAGGAGCTGATCGGAGTATCGGTCGCGCAGGTGCGCAGGAATCCCGCCGACCATCCCGTACACCTCAAGACCTGCTGCGCGGGCAGCCCGGACACCGACCAGGCTGTCTTCCACCGCGCAAGTCCGGACGGCGTCGAGGCTACGCGCGCGCAGGCAAGTCAGGTAGATGTCCGGATGCGGCTTGTTGCGGCAGTCGGTGCGCTGCCCGAAAACCGTTCCAGCCGGAAAATGGTCGTGGATCTGCAGCACACGCAATAGATTCTCGATGGATCCGGCTGAGTTCGCCGAGCAGATATAGGTGGCCACGGTCTGCTGCAACAGTCGATCAAGACTGGAGTCTTTGCGCACGTCCCGGAGTAACCGGTGGTGAATGGTCTGACGGACCGGTTTCAGAATGTCGGGGTCCACGGACACGCCGTGGACCTGCGATACGTTCTCGAGAATCTGCTCACCACGCCACCCGAGGTAGCGCTCGAACATCTCATCGATTGTCAGTTCCACGCCGAAAGCGGCGAACGACTCAACAAACACGCCGAACGCGACTTCCTGAGTGTTAATTGCCACCACACCGTCGAAGTCAAGGAGTACGTTCTGCCACCTCATGGCCGACTCATTCCTCGAAGAATGGGTAGGGCCCTTGGACCAGTCGGTACCCGGCCCGACGGGCCTCCTCCGCGGAGAGCAGGCTGATTCCAGCACGTGTCTTGCAAGCCGCGTTGAAGGACGTGGTACCAAGCGTATGGATGCCCGAAATCACGTTGATCCCTAACTGATCCGATTGGGCGGGAGTCTTGTAGAGCGGGGAGAGCTTCACGTAAGGGTCTGGACCGAAGGCCGCGCCCAGCAGGCGGGAAAATCCGACATACTTGCGTAACTGGAGGAGTGCACGCTGTTTTGCGCGGCCCCGCTGTTGGCGCCCTGAGGATTCCGCGAGCGAGTTGTCGGTGATCAGTTTGAAATGTAGCTTCGTGTAGGACCGGTAGAGCGCGAGAAGTCGATCGTCGGTGAGCATCAAAAACCGGGTCTGGTCGTCGTCTGGACTGTACTGCTCGAGCAGGATGCGGCGCTGCTGCTCGTGGGTCATACCCGGCAGCAGTTCGTCGGTGTCTTTGAACACAAGCGCGGGATACGAGGCCAGCATCTCGCGAATTCCGCGTGCATAGTCGTCGATGATTTGCTCAGTGCCGATGAAGTGGTCGACCTCGGCGTGAAAGTGTCCCTCACTGATCAAAAAAAACGTTGTGGCCGAATATACCTCGGCGATACGGCCCTGCAGTTCCGCCAGCGTCTCGACGGCGAGATACTCGGCGTAGTCCGGCAGGTCCCCGATGGTGAAACGGCGACTTGAGCACTTTCCGTGGAAGAGGGGGAGGACGACTCGGAGCGGCGCATTGGCAGAGATGATCGCCAACAGGTTGGAACGAAGATGGGAGTTGTCAAAAACCTCACCATAGGGGTTCTTGCGCGCACCATCGATGATGTTGACGATGGCCTGGGTAGCCTTTTCAGAGTTGGATCCGATTGTTCCGCGCAACCTCGCATTGGTCATGAGCGCCCCAGCTGGCATTTCACGGGTGAAATTTTTGCACTCCGGGGAGTGGTTCGTCCCCGGATCCGGGTAACAGGCGTCCAGACGGTAGGTCGCGCCCATACTGGGAGGATGACCGGAGCGAGCCGTCCCATCGGGCGGCGTCTGCTCACTGGCACGGTCCTCTCTGGCGTCGTCGCAGTCCTTGATTCGACAATCGTGGTGCCATTGCTAACGACGATCGGCGACGAATTCGATGGCGGCTCTCAGGTGGCCTGGCTGGTGTCGGCCTACCTGCTGGCCGCGACGCTAACGGTTCCGATGTGGGGCCGCTGGCTCGACCTGCGCGGAGAGCGGGCCCCGATGCGGGCTGCCCTGGGGTTGTTCGCTCTCGGCACGGCGCTGGGGGCCGTTGCTCCTTCGCTGGGCGTACTCGTTTTCGCGCGGGTGATCCAGGGCTTCGGGGCTGGCGGATTGGTGCCGCTCGGCGAATCCATCATTGGCAGCCGATGCACCCCCAAGGAACGCGCCCGACTGCAGGGCTACATCACCGTCTCCTATGGGCTTGCGGCGGGAGTAGGCCCGGTCATCGGCGGCGCACTGGGCGGCGTGTCGTGGCGTTGGGCTTTCGCTGTGATCCTTCCGTTCTGTGCCGTCGTCGCCTTGACGCTTCGCGGTCAGCTTCGTCATGACTCAGCAAGCGAACGGGGTGGGCCCTCGCCCGACCTTGCGGGCGGCGCATTGTTGGGGGTGGGTTTGATAGCGCTGCTGCTCGGTGTGGAGCGTCTTTCCGGATTGTTCCTCCTTGCCGGCATTGCGGTCGTCGGGGCCTTCCTGTGGCGCAGCCGAACGCATCCCCACGGCCTGATACCCCGGTCGGTGCTCACGAATCGCATCACCGTCGCGTGCGGGCTGATCGCGCTCGTGATCGGGTTCGCGCAATACGCTCATCTCACCTACCTCCCGAGCCTCGCGCAAGAACTCGCACCGCAGATGAATCCCGGTCTGGTGGTGATTCCGTTGACGGTCATGTGGATGACCATGGGTTCCATCGGAGCCGTTCTGGCTTTGCGGATCGGCACCCGAAACGTGGTGTTCATAGCGCTGCTGGCCGCGAGCGGTGCCGGCGCCACCCTCTTGCTGTCGCTCTCAGTGTCCGGCCTGTTCGTCGCGGGGGCCCTCATCGGGGCGGCTGCCGCACTTGGGGTGCTGGCCGTCCTGCTGCTCGCCCAGTTCAATGCGGCGCCTGCTGACCTTGGTGCAACCACCGCATTCATCGTGTTGCTGCGCAATTGCGGCGGTGCCCTGGGGGTGTCGGGTGCGCTGGGGGTCTACGACGACTTCGGTCTGGTCCCGACGTTACTGGTGTTGGCCACGGTCGCCGCCGCAGGAGTCTTGCCGGCCGCCCTCATCCCGGGCCGCCGCCGCGAAGCCCGCATGCACCTCCAGCGGGTAATGTCGCGCTGACGCAGATGTGCAACCCGAAACCAGGGTTCCGAAACGCCTCGCGGTGGGTCTGCTGGTGCTAACCTCCCAGGAGGACGGGTTCCCGCGAGCAGATCGGGGGTCGATGGTGGCTGTTTCCGAGTCAACTCGAACCACGGGCCAACGCTGTCGCTGGCTGGGCGTTGGGGTCGTGGCTTTCGGTTTGGGGTTGGCGCCGGCTGCTGGTTTTGCACACGCCGACTCCGGTGACGCAGGCGCGTCCCAGGTTCAGGCTGATCGTCCGACCCAAGCCGGACCCGTCCGGGCGACCCGGAACGCTCAGCGCCACAGCGGCAGTGCCCCCGCACGCCGGTCGGTGATTCTATCCCCGGCGGCTTCAGCTCAGCTCTCTCGCGATCCGATGAACGGTCTTCGGGCGTTGTTGTCTCAGGTCACGCAGCCGTGGTTTGGCGATGGCACGGCCGCCCATCCGGACGCCGGGCTGTTGGGGGGCAACGGTTTCGACTTTGACGCGACAAGCTGCACGGGGGGCACCGTGTGCTCGGGTGGCCGGGCTGGGTTGTTGTTCGGCAATGGTGGCAACGGCTTCAACGGGGGTAGCGGTGGTGACGCCGGTCTGCTGTACGGCGACGGCGGCAACGGCGGCAACGGGATGGCCGGTGCGGCCGGGCGCCCGGGCGGCGACGGCGGCAATGGCGGCCGCGCGGGTTTGATCGGTGATGGCGGGGCGGGCGGCAGAGGCGGTGACGGCGGGCACGGCGGTGACAACCAGGTCGGCGGGGCTGGCGGTCGGGGCGGTCGCGGTGGTGACGCGGGGTGGTACGGGTCCGGTGGAGCAGGCGGCGTCGGGGGCGCCGGTGCTCGTGGCGGCAATGGGGTCAACCCCACCGCCGACGGATCCTCTGCGACTGGCGGCAGCAGCTATCCGGTGATGCAGGACTACCTGGCTTACTACGGCGGCGCCGGCGGCTGGGGAAGCGAGGGCGGCTGGGGTACGGCCGGTGCCGCACGTCAGCGCGGCGGTGCCGGCGGCCGCGGTCAGGATTCGTATTCGGTCACAGGCGTGGCGACCGGAGGCGACGGCGGTAAAGGCGGTTCCGGTGGCGCGGGAGCGGCCGGTGGTCGAGGCGGCGACGGCGGGTGGGGCGCTTCGCTGAACGAGGCGGCGCTGGGTGGCAGCGGAGGCGCGGGTGCACCGGGTTTGGTCGGCGGCGTCGGCGGTGACGGCGGCGACGGAGGTCTGGCGGTCGGACAGGTTGGCGGTACTGCAGGGTCCGGCGGTCAGGGTGGGGACGGTGGATCGGGCGCTCCCGGGATGCCCGGCGGTGCGGGCGGTTCAGGGGGTTCGGGTGGCAGCGGCGGCAGGTTGTTCGGGTTCGGCGGGGCTGGTGGCGCTGCCGGCTCGGGCGCGGACGGCGGCAGTGGCGATGCTGGCGGGGCGGGAGGTCGCGGCGGCGCGGGTGGCAGCGGGTACTTCGCCGCTGCGGGCGCGTCGGGCGGTGCTGGAGGTCGTGGTGGCGCCGGTGGCGCTGCGGGCTCCGGTGGGGCGGCCGGAGTCGGCGGAGTTGGCGGAGTCGGAGCGTCCGGATCAGGTACCACCGGTACCGACGGCGTCGCGGGCATGGCTGGCCGGGCCGGGGCCGCCGGGACCGATGGGGCTGCCGGCAATGACGGCGGCAGCCATCTGGCCGAGCTGTGGGTCGACGGCCAGTTGGTTATCGGCAATGGTGCGGACGCCAGCGTCCCTGGCCAGGCCGGCGGCAACGGCGGAACTCTGTATGGCAACGGTGGCAACGGAGCCAACGGCATCAATGCAGCGGGACGGGCCGACGGCGGGGCCGGCGGTAGCGCCGGGCTGATCGGCAACGGCGGTCGGGGCGGTGGTGGCGCCAGCGGCCCCGGCGGGAGCGGCGGTCGTGGCGGGAGCGGCGGTTCGGTGTTCGGCAGCGGCGGTGACGGCGGTTCCGGCGGCGCTGGTGCGAGCGGGGCGGACGGTGTCAATGTGGTCACCGACACCACGTACGCCGACGGCTCGAACGGCGCGAACGCCAAGGGCGATGGCGATCAGTACGCCGGCAACGGGGGCGATGCGCCACAGATTCCGAACTGTCCGGACTGCGGCAAGCAAAAGCCGACCAATGGCGGCAACGGCGGCGCTGGCGGCGACGCCTACAGTCCCGACGGGTTCTTCACCTACGGCGGCCGAACGAGAGGCGGTAACGGCGGAAACGGCGCAGATGGCAGTGTGCGGGGCGGCAACGGTGGCAACGGCGGCAACGGGGGATATGGCTGGGGTTGGCCGGATGATTCCAAAGCGGGCAACGGTGGGAACGGTGGCAACGCGGTTGCGTTCGGCGGCAACGGCGGTAACGGCGG
>SYAB01000053.1 GCA_005787665.1 Actinomycetota bacterium | reverse complement strand
TTTATGGCTTGAATTTGGCGTTGACGGTGGGCGAGGTTGGGAAAACCTCTGCTGAGTGGGCCACGTACGACGGTGGGAGTCTGAATACTTTTTTGGATCAGGTCGGCGAGTTGATGGCGGTGGGTGCGGCTTCGCTGGGGCTGTGGCAGACGGCGAAGGGTACGGCTGGGTATGTCGCGTTGTGGGCGATGGTGATGGGGTCGGCGGTGTCGGTGGTCACTGTTTTCGAGTCGATGGCGGGTTTCGGGGCTCCCGATCAGGGCAGCGGGTTCAGCGCGGGGGAGCGCAAGCTTAAGGCGCTTGAGCGCACGTTGGATGGTTTGGATCCCGATGCTGGCCAGTGGTCGGGGGACGCGGCCAACATGTACTCCACCCGCAATGGTGTGTTGAAGGGTCTTGCCGACCAGATGGCCGTTCTGGATCAGCAGATGGCGGATTTGGTGAAGGTTCAGGCCGGGCAGGCCGATACGATTCGGCGGGGTTTGGCGGGCACGAAACTGGCGCTGGAGGCCGGGATTTTGGTCACTGCCGGAATCGTTGCCGCGGCCGCTGCCGATCCGACGGGTGCCACGAACCAGGTCCTGGGTCGGGTCATGATGGGCGTGGGTGGCGCGGCCTTCGTGAGTGCGGCTGGGTTGGGTATCACCGGGTTGGTGCAGGGCGCGGAGAACGCGTCGACGGCGAAGGGTATCGCCGAGAAGTACGGTGAGGTGGTGTCCAAAGCGGCGCCCGCGTCGTCGTCGGCGCCGGATCCGGTGTCGCCCGTGGCGCCGGCCCCTGCTCCGGCCTCGGCCGCGGCACCTGTCAAGTCAGCCGCAGCACCGGCGTTCGCGCCCGCGCTTGCGCCTTCCGCCGCCACGGGCGCCCCAGTTTCTGCTGCCCCTACCTCCGCCGCGGATCCGACCCCGACGCCCGCCGCCGCAGCCATGCCGACGCTTGGCCAGATCGCACAAACGGTCGGGATAGCCACCCAACTGGAAGCCGGTCTGGCCCAGGCGAGCACCCAGGGGATGCAATCGGTGCAGCAGTTCGCGAGCATGGCCGTCCAGGCCGGCCGCCGCGCCCCCGCCGGGCCGGTATTGGCCGGGGCGGCACAGGGGACGGACAAAGACGCAGCCGACCACGAGGTCCCGCCGGGGGGTGCGATCAGCGGGGAGACCGGCACCGGGCGCGCTCCGGTCGATGCCGGAGGGCCGGCTCCGGCCACCGATCAACAGGAGCGGCTTGCCTAGCTAAGCTACCCAGCACACTCGCGCACGCACGGCACCCACCGGAAGAACGCCCACCGTCGCAGAGGATACTCATGAAAGACCTGACAGCCGACCCGGACTACATCCGCGGGCTGGCCCGAACGCAGCGCCAAGCCGCCACTGATACGGCAAGAGCCGCAGCGCTGACCGACGGGGTCACAAGGTCGCTCTGGCTGACCCACGGCCCCAGCGTCTTCTTGGGCAACATCGCGTTCAGTAATGCCGCTGACGCGCGGCGCGCGGCGGGCGACGCCATGGAAAAACTCTCCGACAGCATTGCCGACCGGCTGGAGAACGGCGCCACCATCTACGTCAACGTGGACCAGCAACAGGGCCGGGACTTTGACAACCGGATCCCGGACTGACTTATTTCCCGGGAGTCGCCGCGGAGTCAAGCAGCCCGGCAAGATGTTTCCAGTACAACCAGTCGGCGATCGCGGGGCGGGCGAGAACCGGTGCACCGGCCTCTCGCGCCCGTGTCAGGCAGGTCTCTTGAGCGGCGTCCGCGTAGGCCCGTAATGCCTTGAGGTGTTCATTCTGCCGACTCGCCGCGTTCATCGCGAGTGGCTTCATGACTTCCAGCCACAGCCGACTGGGTCTGGGCGCCGTCCCGGTAGCCAACGCTGCCGGTGGTAGCAGCGCGGCCAACGCGGGATCCGGGGTGGCCGCCAAACGCTGCGCCCCTTCGGAATCCACCACCTCCAGCCGGCTCCGACCGGTCATGTCCCCCTTTTCCGGAATGTCCTCCGGCTCCAGCAGCACCGTGGTGGTACCGGGATCGGAGCCCACCATTTGATCAGCTGTCGCGATGACCGCGCGCAGCTTCTTCTCGTGGTGAGTCGCCCAGCCCTGAACGGCCAGCACCGGATAGGTAGCCCAACGCGCCCGCTCCGCCGCGGGGATCGCCCCATCGGCGCTGGCCATCACCACCTGATCGGGCAGCTCGACACCGTTGGGTATGTAGGCCAGCCCGTAGCTGTTAGCCACCAGGATGACCCCGTCGGTGGTCACCGCGGTCAGCCAGAAAAAACCCATATCGCCCTGCCCTCCGCCCCCGGGCGCATTGAGCGCGGCGGCGATACGACGAGCCAACTTCAGCGGATCTGCTTGCCTCCGTGCCGCGTCTGGGGTGGCCGCATCGGCAATCGCGTCGCGCTCGGCGCGGGCCGCTGACACCGGAATCGGGGCCATCATCGCCATGTCGTGTTGATCGCCAGGAGCAAGAGGCTCCTCGAACGTGGCGCCCACCGGCCTCGGCGCCGGCCGCCTAGCCGCCGCAGGGGTTGACGTCTTGTCACCGGCGGTCTCGTGTGCGGGCGCACGACCCGACCCGGCTGCCGACCGGCCGCCACCGCCGACTGCCGCGGGTGCCATCGGTCCGCCAGGCATAGCGGGGGCACCAGGTGCTGGTTTGTCCTCCACTCGGGGTTGCGCCGCCGGCGACGGCATCGACAGTGCCGCTGGAATGACGCCCAGGACAGTCGAAGGCGCGGAGGCCGCCGGTCTCAGCGGCGCAGCGGGACGATGCGGTTCGACGGGCGCGCCATCAGGTTTGGGCTCGGGCTTGGGGTCCTTTGGGACGACTGGCGCCGACGGGTTGGGCTGCTCGCCACCCGGACCGTCAATCGGTTCGTCCGGTGCGACCGGCGGCTCCGACGGAGTCACCGGTGAGACCGGGGTGAAAGGCGCGGGGGCGATCGGCGAGACCGGCGGGATCACCGGCTTGGGCGGGTGGCGCTTATGGTCGTCGTCATCGCCCGGGTTGTCGGGTTTGTCCGGCGGTGTGACCGGCTGCGGAATGTTCGGGTCGCCCGGATCCGCGAAGGCGATGCTCGGCGGTCTCATCGACTTGCTGGCCAGAATCAGTTCGGCCGCGCCCTGGACCACGCTGACGTTTGCCGCATGCGCGGCGATGACCACCTCGTGGGTCGCATTTTCGCGCTCAGAGGCCTTCAGGCTGGAATCGTCGGCCAGGGAGTTGATCTGCTGGCACGCGTTGTCCACGTTGTCGGTGACGTCCGCCTTCGCCTGCACGATCGAGGCAACGATGTAGTTGTGCCAGTTAATGACGGCGGATAGACCGTTCTGCAGCGCCGTCAAACCGTCGATGCGGGTCTGGAACTCGGCGTTGGCGGCCTTGGCAGCCCCGCCCGACCAAATTCCTTCGTCGAAGATCTCGCTGCGCTGGCGCAGACAGCTTTCCGCGACATCGTTGATCTGCCGGAGCACCCCGGCAAGTTCCTCAGCCCGGTCCCGAAAGAGGTCCTCGTCGACATCCGGCCATCCGTCTGCGTCAAGCATTGAACCCACGTACTCACCCGTCGGCTTAGCTAATCCCAACGCCCGCTCCTATGCTCCGGCCGGTGCCCTTTGTTACAGCACCGAGTTTAAGGTTCGGATGCGGCGCGTCTGATCACTTCACCCGATTCGTGGGTCGAGATCTTCTCCTGACCGCTGGTCTGTCCCGGCGTAGGCGTCGGACGCCGCATGGAGATCGCCGACCAGTTGTTGAACGGCCTTCTGCACCGCGACAACCGCATCACGGCGGACATCTTCGGCGGTGTTCACGGCGGCGTTAGCGGTCCCGCAGATCAAGCCGTGGGTCAACCAGACCGACTTGCCGATCCCGTCGGCCGCAACGGCAGCTTTGCCCAGGAACGTCGCGGCTTGTGCTGGTACCGCTGCCAGTGTGTCGAGATCCCCGGGTGTGACGGCCATGGGTTCCATTGTTCAGTCCTCCGTCATCGTCAGGTGAGGTTCGTTCGCCGGCGCCCCGCGAGCCGGTTCCGCCGGCGTCTTCTCGACCGGGGCGCGCTCGCCCCTGGAACGGGAACCTGCAGCCGCTGCGCCGCGCGATGCGATCGACGGTCCCGCCGGCCGGACGGCTGCTTCGGGCCTGACCGCAGCCGGACGTGGTTCACTGCCCGCCGGCGCGGGCATCCGCCCCCGCGGAGGCGTCGTGGGACGCGGCGGCGGCATCTCAGCCACAGCATGCTGGACCGAGGTCTCTGCCTCCCCGGCCGGCCGGGCGAACTCCTCAGTCCCGAGGCGCTCACCCTGGCCGAGGGGAGCGTCCGGCTCGTGCGAAGCTGCCGAAGCTGCCGCAGCTGCTGAGTCGGCCGAAGGACCAATATCGGTACCACCCCCACCCGCGGGTGCCGCCGGCCCCGCGACGTTCACGGTCACCTCCGGCGTCCCCGGTACCTCCGACATCACCTTCCGGTAGCCATCGGTAGTGTTCCTGACGACTGCCGCGTTATCCGCTTGGCGGGAAATCGTGATACCCATGTACGTGACGGCCGTCGTCAACGCCGCTATCGAGACCGTGTTCTGAAACACATACGACATGGACCGGCCAATAAAAGGTTTCATGAAGAGCGCGATCGAAATGCCCATCGACGCCGTGAGACCTGTTATGAGATAACCGAATACGTTCCGAAGGGTGTCGACCTCCCCCGCTTGTGTCTCAAGGATGGTTTCCATCGACTTGTCCCATGCGGCCAGGTCGTTGACCAGGGTGCGGAGCTGATCAACCCGCGACCCGTACGCCTGTGAGGCGGGGCCTTGCCAAGTGATGCCCGAACAGGACGACGCCAGAGCAGAATCCGCGGCGGCCAGCCATGCTCTCGTAGTCTCAAAGCAGTCTCCCTCGTCCTCCTGGGCGAACCCGGCCGTCAGGGAGGCGCAGTGGAGGGCAAGTATCGCCAGACCAATGACGTGCGTCGCGTCGTGGTTAATTGCGGACTGGAGTCTAAAGTCCAAGTCGTCTCTGCTCCCGTACTTCAAGATAAGGCCCTGGGCGACGTCGTCGACCACGGTCTCGAAAACGCCGCCCCAGTTGCCTGAGGCGAGATCGGTTCCCAGTTCCCCGAGCGAGGAAATGATGTTGCCTATGAACAGATTCTTCGACATTGCATCTCGACTCTCGACGGAAACCCTGACCCATCGCCGAACCCACGCTGACGCCCGGCGCGTGACCACAGCGTATGTCGGCCGCCGGGCCTGGGAAAGAACCCCCATCGAAACCTGCCCAGCGTTATGATCACATCCTCCCCACCGCCGGGTCCGGGGCCTAAACAACGTTCGGGGAATCAGGAAGATCAGACATGAGCGACGAGTCACAGCAGTCGGTTTCTGACATCATGGGCCATCTTGAGCGGCTGACCGCGGTCCTCGACGAACAGCGGCGCGCTATGGACACCCAGTCCTTCGATGCCGCGGACGAGACCGGGACCGTTGAAGTCACCCTCGACGGCCGCCTCCACCTTGTCAGCCTGGAGATCGAAGAGGGTCTGCTCCGGCTGGGGGCCCCCACAGTGGAGCAGCGCATCAATGAGGCACTGCTCAGCGCGCGGGCCAGCGCATCGGAGGGGATCACCGCGCATCAGGACCAATTCATCGAAGATCTCACCAACGTGGCCGAAGAGATGACGAAAACCGTCCAGGCACAATTCCGGAGAGCCGCCGAAATGGGTCTGATCCCGGCCCATCAATCGGAATAAAGGTCGCGCCGGGGAGCATCCTTCGCGCGCGATGGATCTGTCCGCCGTGCTAGGGCGTGCCCTTGCCGTCCGCCGGCGGCGCATCATGGTCATCAGACTCGGGCACAGCACCCGGTATCGGCTTCAGGCCCAACGGTACTGCACCGGCTCTGATCGGCATCGCCAACTTCACCCCCGGCCCGGCACCATTGGACGCTGGCCCGGCACCGCTAGCCTCCGCCCCGGCACCGTGCTGCACCGGCCGGACACCGTTGGCCGCCAACCGGAGCCCGCCACGATTGGCCCGGGGCAGAGCCTTCTGGTATTCGATTTCATCCGGGGTGGTGAAGGGCTCGATACGCAGCAGGGGGTTGCCTGGGATGCTGATAACATCCTTTTGCAGGACGATGCTGCGCATTCCCTGCTGCTCACCGAGATACGTCGTCGCGGCCGGCCAGGTCACTTTCGGCTCTGAGCCGGTCTCCGCGCCGATCAAGATCGCGAACTTCTGGAACCCGCTCCCGACCGTGACGATGCCGCCGGCGGCCGCGGCCCGCGCCGCGAACTGGGCGAACGTTTGTGCGTCTCCGACGGTAACACTGGCGTCGATGTCATCGAACGGCAGATAGACCCGGTGATGGTCGGACTGGGTCTGGCCGACGAGTACACCCGCCGACCCGATCGGCAACACCTGGTGACGGTCGGGCAGCAAAATCCGGCCGCTCAACGCGTCGCGCTGTCCCCCCGAGGCCGGGCTGAAACCCCTTGGCCGCTTGGGTTTTTTCGCCGTGGTCAAGATGACAGTGGACCGGGGGGCCTCGCCACAGACGATCCGGACCCTGGTGATGGTACGGGCGGCCGAAACCGACCACCACGCGTCAGGACCGCCGGGCGACGAGTACGCGGCGGTGTAGGTGCCGTACCCCTCGACACTCGACCAGTGCTCCGAAGTGAAGCTGATTTCCGTGGCTTCGTCGTAATCGTCGAACCCGCTCTCGCACACCGCATCGACACCGTGAGAGGCCAGCTGGTCGGCGATCCGGGTGGCCGAGGCCGCCAGATAGCGGGCCAGGCCTGCGACGTCGGCGTCGCGGCGCAGCGCCGACCGTTGGGCTCGTAACGGATCGGCGCGCAGAACGACCCAGGTTCGGCGGTGGGCCGGAGCGGGGTCACGGCCGATCAACTGCTCGTAGTTGCACACCGCCCCCCGCGTCGCGGTTCGACCGACCCGATAGCCGGCGGAGACGACGTCAGCCTCCAGATCTGGACAGTTGACCACCAACAGGTGCTCCAGTAACTCGGTGTCCAGCACGTCCTCGGTACAAGCCCGTCCGTCGACGATCACAGTGGTCGAGAACGGTCGAGGGATGAGTTTGACGGCCGCGACGAGCGTATCTCCCTCCCAGCGCAACGCGACGCGGTCGCCGGGCTCCACGGTGAAAGCAACGCCCGAATCCGACGGCGCCGCAGACGGCCGGCGATGTCGCACGATCCATGTAGCTGCCGCCCCGATCCAACCGGCCAGCCGACGACCGCGGTAGGTCACCAGCGCGGCCACCGCCGTCGCCGCGATGACCAACGACAACAGATCCAACTCGATCGTCTCGTAGAGGGTTCCGCTGAACAACAGGACTCCAAGCGGAACCAGCACTGCCAACCAGAACGCGTAACCGGCATTGAATTTCAGCCGGAATGCGTACAGCCTTCTCCTCATCGCCGGCTCAGCGCCCTCTTCGTGAGCGCGGCCAGGCCCAGCGCCACCAAGAGCACCGCAATCCCCGCGGAGACCGCGGAAATCGGCCCTCGATCCGCGGGCGGCACCGCGGTGGGCGGCTCGACCTGCCTGACGGGCGCGGGACCTTCCGGTGCAGCGGGGGGCAGACCCCAGGTCAGTGCCGCGAACGCATCCACGACACCGGCCCCGACGGATTCGTTGACGCCGCCGCCCGGGTGCCGGGCGCTCTCAGTGATCCGGGCGATGATCTGCGCCGGAGTGAACTCGGGGAAGCGCTGCCACAGCAACGCCGCGATGCCCGACACGTAGGCCGCCGCAAACGATGTGCCGGCGATCGGCACCGGTCCCTCTTTGCCCGGTAACGCGTCCACCGGAGCACCGGTGAGCCCGAGCGCGACGATATTCTCTCCCGGAGCTGCCACGCCCAGCCAGGGTCCGTTCATCGAAAACGGGCTCGGCTGACCGTTCTCGCCGACACTCCCCACGGTCAGCACCAGCCCCGAAAACCACGCGGGGGTCACGATGGTCTGCACCTGCTGCCAGCCGCGGGGGTCGTTCGGCGTTGACGGGTCCGGGGGCGGATTCTGCGCGCAATCCCCACCGGTGTTTCCGGCCGCGACCACCACGGCGGCCCCCTTGGCGTTGACCGCGTAGTTCAGGGCCGCGCCCAGGCTGGCCTCGTCCACCGGGCTGTTGGCCTTGAAGCAGGCGGCCTCGCTGATGTTGATGACCTTAGCCCCGAGGTTGGCGGCGCGGACCACGGCGCGGGCCAGGCTGCGGACGGTACCCGCGGCGGAGCTGGCGTTCCCTTCGCCCTCATCGGCGGAGTTGTCAACCGGATCGTAGGCCGCCGAGCTCTGGCGCAGCGAGATCAGCTTCGCGTCCGGCGCGACTCCGACGAACCCGTCGGTGCCCGAGGGCCGGCCGGCGATGAGGGAGGCGACCAGGGTGCCGTGGGCGTCGCAATCGAACAATCCATCGCCATCGGTGACGAAATCGCCGCCCGGGTCGGCCGGGACCCGCGGCGAGGCGGTGACACCCGTGTCGATGAGCGCCACCGTGATACCGACGCCGGTGGCGAGTCGCTGAGCTCGGTCAACACCCAGATAACGGTTTGCCCAGGGGGGAGCGGTAAAGCTGGCGCCGGGCGTGGTCAACGGCTGACTGCAGAGCCGGCGTTGTTCATAAGGCTGTTCGGGCCCGGTCACGTCCGGGGGAACCGCCGCGGGATCTATTGCGGGAGGCTCGACCGCCGATACCGGAGGCGCGGTCAGCAGCAGCAGCACCAGAGCAGCACATACCGCAAACACCCGCTGCGCCACCGTCGGCGGCACCCCACTGCCCTCCACGACCACTCGATGACAATCGGTATTCGGAGACTTCCGAACTGAGCACACCATAACCGACTGAGGATATGCCCCGCACTGTCCCGGTTGGCGGTAATCCGAGGACCTTGAACCCCCGTACAGTCGTGGAGATGTCAGTTCGGCCGTCTGCGGGTGCGCTGCCGCCGGTCGCGGTGGCGGCAGCCGTCGCGCTGGTTGCGCTGCATCTCGCGGTCCGCGCCACCCTGGCGTTCGGGGGATACTTCTACTGGGACGACCTGATCCTGGTCGGCCGGGCCGGAACCCAGCCGTTGCTGTCCAGGGCCTACCTGCTCGCCGACCACGACGGGCACGTGATGCCTGCGGCCTTTCTCCTCGGGGGCATCATCACCCGACTCGCCCCACTGGTCTGGACCTGGCCGGCGGTGAGCCTGATAGTGCTGCAACTGCTGGCCTCGCTGGCGCTACTGCGGGCCCTGCACGTCATCCTGGGCTGGCGGCCGGTGCTACTCATCCCGCTGTGCTTCGCGTTGTTCACCCCGCTGGCCGTGCCCGCGTTCGCCTGGTGGGCGGCTGCCCTGAACTATTTGCCGATGCTGGCCGCGCTCGCCTGGGTGGCTGCCGACGCGATTCTGTTGGTGCGCACCGGCAACCGCCGCTACGTAGTCACCGCCATGCTGGCCTTCACCGCCGGTCTGCTGTTCTTCGAGAAGTCGGCGGTGATCCCGTTCGTGGCGTTCGCGCTCGCGGCGCTGCTGCGCCACGTCGAGGGGCATCGGGACACGATGCGAACGGTGTGGACCCGTGGCCGGCCACTGTGGATCTCGGCGCTGGCGCTGACCGCGGCGTGGGTGGCTCTCTATCTGGTGATCGTCGACCAGCAACGCTGGAGTTGGAATCCCTCGATGACCTGGGACCTGCTGAGCCGTTCGGTGACGCACGGAATCGTGCCCGGTCTGGTGGGCGGGCCTTGGGTGTGGCAGCGCTGGGCACCCGCCTCGCCGTGGGCGGTTCCTCCGGTGAGCGTGATGGTGCTGGGCTGGCTGGCACTGGGCACGGCCGTCGCGGTGTCGATGGCACGCAAGCAGCGCATCGCCGCGCTGTGGCTGACGGCCGCCGGCTATGCCGTGGCCTGCCAGGTGCCGATCTATCTGATGCGGTCCTCGGCGTTCACCGCCCTGGAACTCGCCCAGACGCTGCGCTACCTCCCCGATCTTGCTGTGGTGCTCGCCCTGCTGGCAGCCGTCGGATTCCGCGCACCGAACCGGCCGACCTCGCGCCGGTTCGACACCTCACGCCGGCGTACCGCGGTGAGTGTGACGGTGGCGGCGGTGTTCGTCACGAGCAGCCTGTTCTCCACCGCGACGTTCCTGACCAGCTGGCGGGACAACCCGACGAAGTCCTACCTGAACAACGCCGTGCGCGACCTCGCCGAAGCACGGGCGGCATCGGCCGCACCGATGCTCGACCAGGATGTCGACCCGCTCGTTCTGCAACGCGTTGTCGGGCCGCAAAGTCTGGCGAGCCACATGTTCGCACTTATCCGGGACCGCCCGGAGTTCGGGCGCTTCACCGACCGGCTGCGGATGCTCGATTCGACCGGCCGCGTCGTCGACGCCGACGTGACCTGGATCCGCACCACCCTTCCCGGGCCGCGGTCGCAGTGCGGCTATTTCGTCGCGCCCGACGTTCCGACGCGGATGCCGCTCGACGGGCCGCTGCTTCCCGCCGAGTGGACCGCAGAACTCAACTATCTCGCCAACACCGAGGGCAGCATGGTGCTCTCGCTGAACGTCGGTCCGGAGACCACGGTGGCGGTGAAACCCGGATTGAACCGGGTCTACGTCCGGCTCTCCGGCGCCGGTGACGCGATCACCGTCCGCGCGGCAACCGCCGCGCTCGCGGTCTGCGTTGCCTCAGGGCCCGTGGGGCATCTCGCGCCGCGTTGAGCATCGGCGACGCGGACTGTCCTCTCACTCCCCCGCCAGATCGCGTGTTCTGGCGATGATCTCCATCACCTGACGACGCACCTGGCGGGCCGCCATCGTGGTGGCCACCGCGGCCATCTGAATCGCTACGTCACGGTCGTCGCTGAGCAGGTAGCTCGCCGCCGTCCCCGCGACGTCGGCGAACTGCTCCCGCAACAACACCTCGACCTCCGACAACGCGTCCGCCGCATGCGACAGCGGCACGGCCTTGGCGAGGAGCCCGAACACCTCGGCGTCGATCGCCCGGTACAGCCGGAGGGCCGAGATCCTCTTCTCCAACTCGACTCCCCCTGCTCTGCACAAGTTCGGCTCGTTGCGGGCGAGCCTGGCGACCAGCGGCTCGGCCTGGCATAAGCACAGCCGCACGAAGCTGCGTGTCAGTTCGACGGCGACAACGGCCGCCAGAGGGTCGGCCAGCTCGGCGACGTCGACGCTGTCCGGCACGGGCTGGGGTGGGGTTGTCTCGGCCATGGCGTCAGGGTCCCAGAGGGGTACGACAGAAAAAGAAACATCGTCCTTGCGCCCCGGCTGGCGCCGATCATCTCGGCCTACCGGAACATGCTGCGAAGCGGCATAATCGAAAGCCGCCCAGCGGTGCGGCCGATGACGGGAGGTGAGAACGGTGGCAACCTTCCCGGATCGGGTCACGCTGGAGAACGTGCTCGACGTTGCCGCGCGGGCGCCCTCGTCGGGTAACCGGCAGCCCTGGCGGTGGCGGGTCGACGGTACCGCGGTGCACCTCTAAGCCGACTGGCTTCGGCCGGGTGGTGGATCACCGACGGATCGGCGTGATGTCCTGCTCAGCTGCGGGGCGGTTCTGGATCATTGCATCGTGGCGTTCGCCGCCGCCGGATGGGCTCCGCGGGTGCAGCGGTTACCGGAGGGCCG
Source organism: Actinomycetota bacterium (assembly GCA_005787665.1). The sequence continues at coordinate 7,816 of SYAB01000053.1, read as the reverse complement.
CGACGACGCGCACCTGGCGATCCTGGAGATCGTCGAACAACCACCCCATGCCGCGCACCTGGAATTGGCCGCCGCCATCCCTCGACGCCGGGCGGACCTGCGCCGGTTCCCGGCGGGCCGCATCCCATCGGCCACCGTGGAGTTGTTGCACGTCCGGGCGGCGCGGTTGGGCGTGGAATTGGCCGTCGTGCCCCGAGCTCAGTGGATCCGCCATGACGACGGACAGGTCACCCTGCGGTCCTCCCGGGCAGTGACCGATCCCGAGGACGATGCGATCCTCCTGGTGCTCGGCACCCGCCAGGACGATGACGCGATGCGACTCCGGGCCGGCGAGGCACTCAGTCACCTCTCCCTGACCGCAACCGCGCTGGGTCTGGCCAGTTGCCCGCTCACCGAACCGCTGAACGAGATGCGTACGCGCCTGGAACTGGCCTGCGAGGTGTTCGACGGGGCGGCCCACCCGCAAGCCCTGATCCGGCTCGGGGTACCACCCGCCGATGACGTGCCCGAAGGGCAGACCGAACGCAGGCCGGTCGGCGAGATCACCGAGTGGACAACCTGATCTTCGCCGACCCCCTAGCCGTCGAGTAGTCTGCGAAATTCCCGAAATCCGGGCGAAGTGTCGACGTTGTCTTTTGGGAATTGCCCGTATAACGGTGGCGTGCACGATGACGAACTCCAGCAAGTCCGCCGGCCACGCGAGATGGGGGCGCTGCGGATCGTGGCCGTCGCCCGGTTGGGCGTGGCCGCGGTGATGATGGCCGCGACATTCGTCGGACCCGCACCGAAGTGGTCTCAATTGGCTTGGGTTCCGTGGGCATATGGCGTCTTCTCCATATGCGCGTTCGTGCTGTTGTTCACCTCGCTCAACAGCCGGCTGACTGTTGCGTCGCTGCAACCGGTGCTGCTGGTGGTCGACATCCTCGCGATCTTCACCTACAAGATCGCCGCGGCGGACGGCACCTACGTGCAGTTGCTCGTCCTGACACTGCTGCCGATCATGGTGGTGCTCGACGTGTCGTGGCGCCGCGCGGCCGTCGCACTTGCCGTCGTCACCGTGACCTTCGCCGTCGAGATGTTCACCGATCCGGTGGTGCTGGCCGAGGCGGGGCCCGGCCCGGCCGCCATGGCGACTGCGATCTTCATCTTCCTCTGCAGCACAATCTTTTTCACGGTGTATTCGCAGTCCCGTCACCTGGATGAAATCTCGCATCTGAGCGCCTCGCGGCAGGCATTGCTGGTGGATTCGCTGGCGGCTTCCGACGACCAGCAACGCCGGATCTCGGAGTACATCCACGACGGTCCGTTGCAGTTGGTGCTGGCCGCGCGCCAGGACATCAGCACTGTGCTCCAGAGACACCCCGAGGAATCCCTGGAGCGGGCGCTGGCGACCCTGCGTGAGGCCGTCGAGCAGATGCGGGAAGCCACTTTCGAACTGCATCCGGCTGTGCTGGCCGGCGCCGGAATTCAACGTGCGGTGCAACAGCTGGTCTCGGCAAGTGCGGAACGTTCAGGAATCCAGTTCACCGCCGCCGTCGACTACGAGGGACCGCATGCAATCGACACGATGGTGTTCGCGGTGATCCGTGAGCTCGTCTCCAACGTGGTCCGGCATTCGCAGGCCACCCGGGCCTCGATTACGGTAGCGGTGGCCGACGGCGAGTGCCTTATCGATGTCGTCGACGATGGGGTGGGACTGTCCGACGAACTCGCTCGTCAGCGGTTGCAGCACGGGCACATCGGCCTGGCGTCGCAGCGCATCCGGGTCGAGGCGGCCGGCGGGTCATTGCGCAGTGTGGGGGCGGGCCCGGGGACCCACATCGCCGTACGGGTGCCGGTGCAGAGCCCGACTCCGCCCGCCGGATCTCCCCGCCGGCAGAAGCCCTAAACCCTCTTGCCTCCTCCGATCGGAGAATACGAATCGCGAGTGTCTACTCAACGAGCCGACGACGCATGGCCTCGGCAACCGCCGCCGCACGGTCGGAAACCCCGAGCTTGCCGTAGAGGTTCTGCACATGGGTGCGGACTGTCGTGGGGGCCAGATGGAGGCGTTCGGCGATCGCTGGCACCGATAGCCCATCGGCGATCAGGGCGATAATCTCGGCCTCGCGCGGCGACAACAGGGTCGCATCGCCACGGGCGCGGTGGCGCACCTCGGTGGCAAGCTCGCCGGCGATGTGGTTGGGCAGATAACCAGCGCCTCGGGCGCACGTGAGGACCGCGGCGATGATCTCCTCGCGGTCGGACCCTTTGGTCAGATATCCCGCGGCACCGGCCGCGAGCGCCTCGTACACGGTGGCCGAGTCTTCCGTCGCGCTCAACAGCAACACCCGCGTGGTCAGGTTGTCGCGCACCACCGCCGTCAGGACAGACAGGCCGTCAAGCTCCGGCATGCGCAAGTCGAGCAAAGCGACCACAGGCCGATGCTCCCGGATGGCCGACAGGGCGGTGCGGCCGTCGGAGACCTCGGCGACGACCTCGATCCGGCCCGTTTCCCGCATCGCCCGGACCACTCCCTCGCGATAAACAGGATGGTCGTCAGCGACGACAACCGTCGTCATGGACTGTTGGGACATCTGGTGCTCCTTCGCCTTCGCCATCGTCGCACAGCGGAAGCCTCGCAGTGACCCAGGTGGCCACCCTTGGCGGCAGATCGAGGTGCACTGCTCCTCACTTCTCGGCGTGCCGGAGCTGATGGTCAAGGACTCGTCGTCAGCGCCGGCAGGGCGGGCCCATCCCCGTATTGGCCGGGTCATCCTCTGATCGTTTGGAGGCACATTCCGCGGGCTGCGGTTCACCGGCGCCCAAGGGATGCCGGGCCGATTCACGCTCGAACCCCCGAGCTATCCGACCCCGAGATAGCCCGATGCGCACGGTCGATCACATGGAGCCGCCTGGGGGAATCGAACCCCCGACCTATTCATTACGAGTGAATCGCTCTACCGACTGAGCTAAGGCGGCGTGGCCCTATCGGGCCGAGCGCTGAGTTTACCCTCGCTCAGTCGGCCGACTGCAAGGCCCGGCCCACCGTGGCCACCATGGCGTCGACCGCGAATTTCGGCTTGACGTTGGCCGCCAGGGCCTCTCGACAGTCCAGCACCGCCTCAATGCAGCGCAGCAAACGCTCACTCGAGGCGTGGGCCGCCAGTGCCGCGACCTTCTCGGCCATATCCGGATGGCTGGGCGCAACGGCATGCGCCCCGCCAGCCACCATCAGCGCGTCACGGAAGTACATCGCCAAGTCGATCAATGCCCGATCCAGAGCGTCCCGGGAGGCTCGGGTGTGCCGGGACTTCTGTCGCTTCTCCAGGTCCTTGAGCGCGCCGGCCGAACCGCGCAGGGCGCCCGCGGCACCCTTGCCGGTACCCCCCGCCCCCAGAGCTACCCGGAGGTCCTCGGTCTCGGCCTCGTCGCGATCTTCGGTGAGCGCCCGGGCCTCCGCCTCGGCGGCGGCCACGAGTTCCTCGACCGCCGCGTAGGCCCGCGCGGGGGTGGCGGCATCGCGCGCCAGGCCCAGCGCCTGCATCCGCCGGGCGCGGGCCTCCGGATCGGTGGCCAGCCGCCGGGCCCGGCCGATATGTCCGCCGCTGACGGTCGCCGCCCACTGCGCGTCGGCCTCGGCCAGTCCGTCACGTTCCCTCAGCACCCGGGCGATGTCCCCGGGCGTCGGCGTCATCAACGCGACATGGCGGCACCGCGACCGCAGCGTGATCGCAATGTCCTCGGGATCCACCGACGGGGCGCACAACAGGAAGACCGTTGACGGCGGCGGCTCCTCCACGACCTTCAGCAGGGCGTTGGCGGCACCTTCGGTCAGCCGGTCGGCATCTTCGATGACGACGATCTGCCAGCGGCCGGTGCTCGGGCGGCGCGAAGCGGTGGCGACGATGGCGCGCATCTCGTTGACCCCGATCGACAGCCCCTCCGGAATGACCCGGCGGACATCGGCGTGGGTGCCGGCCATGGTGGTGGTGCACGCCCGGCACCGGCCGCACCCGGGGGTGTCATCGGAGCTGCACTGCAGGGCGGCGGCAAAACACAGCGCCGCCACCGATCGGCCAGAACCGGGCGGACCGGTGAACAGCCAGGCGTGAGTCATCGAGCCGGACCCGGCCGCCCCGTGAGCAGAATCACCTCGAGCCGAACGGGCCGCGCCGACCAACTCCGTTTCGACCGCGCTTTGGCCGACCAACCGCGCAAACACTCCGGACATCGTGACCAACACTAGAGCGCGGCAGCGACACCGCGGGGCCCGCGCCGCCCCGCCGAGGTGCCCGGACCCCCGCCTGAGACCGCTACGGTGAGTCGGTGAGCACCGCGCCGGTCACGCGCGGACGGATTCGTGAGTTCGTCCGGTGGGTGGTACGCACGCCCTGGCCGGTGTTCTCCCTGGGTCTGCTGCAGGCCGACATCATCGGTGCGTTGTTGGTGCTGGGTTTCCTGCGATTCGGCCTGCCGCCGGCGGATCGCCTGAAGCTCCAGGACCTGCCGCCCGCCAACCTGGCTGTCTTCGTGGGCTACCTTCTCGTCTCGTTCATGGTGGGCGCCTCGATCAGTTTCGGCCTGCTGCGGCCGGTGTTCCGCTGGCAGCGCCAGGATGCGATGTTGACCGCGGAGGACCCGGTTGCCACCGAACAGGCACGACTACGTGCGCTTCGGATGCCCGCCTACCGGTCCATGATCAGCATGAGCCTCTGGCTGCTCGGTGCGGTGGTGTTCATCGCTGCGAGCTGGCCGGTCGCCAGCCACGCCGCCCCGGTGCTGGCGGTGGCGACCCTGCTCGGTGCCACCGCGACGGCGATCATCGGCTACCTGCAGTCCGAGCGGGTGCTGCGTCCGGTGGCGGTCGCAGCGCTGCGGGGGGGTGTGCCGGAGAATTTCCGCCGGCCCGGGGTGGTGCTGCGACTGGTCCTGGCCTGGGTGCTGTCCACCGGTGTGCCGCTTCTGATGATCATCCTGGCGATCATCGCCAGCAAGTTTGCTCTGCTGGACTCGTCACCGGACAGCCTGTTCGTGCCCATCCTGTTGATGGCCATGGCCGCCCTGGTGATCGGCCTGCTGGGCAACATCCTCTCGGCGATGGCGATTTCCGATCCGCTGCGGCAGTTGCGCTGGGCGCTCGGGGAGGTGCAGCGGGGAAACTACAACGCCCACATGCAGATCTACGATGCCAGCGAAGTCGGACTGCTGCAGGCCGGCTTCAACGACATGGTCCGCGAACTCAGCGAACGACAGCGGATCCGGGATCTCTTCGGCCGCTATGTCGGCGAGGACGTCGCGCGGCGCGCGCTGGAGCGCGGTACCGAACTCGGTGGCCAGGAACGCGATGTCGCCGTCCTGTTCGTCGATCTCGTCGGTTCCACCCAACTTGCCGCGACCCGCCCCCCGGGGGAGGTCGTCGGCCTGCTCAACGAGTTCTTCCGTGTCGTCGTCGACACCGTTCAACGGCACGGCGGGTTCGTCAACAAGTTCCAGGGCGACGCGGCGTTGTGCATCTTCGGCGCCCCCATCGAGCACCCGGACGCCTCCGGCGGCGCACTGGCCGCCTCCCGGGAATTGCACGACGAACTCATCGACGTGCTGGGCCGGACCGAGTTCGGCATCGGGGTCTCGGCCGGGCGCGCGATCGCCGGTCACATCGGCGCCCTGGCCCGGTTCGAGTACACCGTCATCGGCGACCCGGTGAACGAGGCCGCCCGGTTGACCGAACTGGCCAAGCTCGAGGGCGGGCACGTGCTGGCCTCGGCGAACGCCGTCAGCGACGCCCTCGACTCTGAGGCCCTGTGCTGGGAAGTCGGGGAAACCGTGGAGCTGCGCGGCCGATCGGCACCGACGCAGTTGGCCCGGCCGGTGAATCTGATGGTTCGCGACGAGCCTCCCCGGATGTCACGATAACGGCCATGTCACCAGCACCCGACGCCTCCACCCGCCTGGCCGCGGACCGCACCCGGCTGGCCCACGAGCGGACCCTGATGGCCTGGGTGCGGACGTGCACCTCGATGATCGCGTTCGGCTTCGGGATCTACCAGTTCTTTCAATACCTGTCGACCCAGGAGAGCCTGCGCGAGCCCGTCATCAGTCCGCAGCTGTTCGCCGTCCTGCTGATCGTCGTCGCCCTGGCAGCGTTGGCCATGGCCTGGCTGCAACACCGTCAAGCGATGAAGTCGCTGACCGCCGAGTTCGGGCCGATGCCATACTCCATCGCCGGGGTGATGGCGGCCTTCATCGCCACCGTCGGGATCGTCGCACTGGTCGGCGTGGCCCTACGGGCCTGAAAAGCCTGGCGGCTCAACGCTTCTTGGCGGGCACCTTCTTACGAACCGTCTTCTTGGCGACCTTCTTGACCGGACCGCGGGCGCGGCGGTCGGCGAGCAACTCGCAGGCCCGCTCGTCGGTGATCGTCAGGACATCATCGCCCTTGCGCAGGCTGGCATTGGTCTCGCCATCGGTGACGTAGGGTCCGAACCGGCCGTCCTTGATCACCATCGGCTTACCCGAGGCCGGATCGGTGCCCAGTTCACGCAGCGGCGGAGCGGCAGCCCCCTGACGTCCGCGGCGCTTCGGTTCGGAGTAGATCGCCAAGGCCTCCTCGAGGCTGATCTCGAAGATCTGATCCTCGGTGGCCAGGGAACGAGAATCGGTGCCGCGCTTGAGGTAGGGGCCGTAACGCCCGTTCTGGGCGGTGATCTCCTCCCCGCCGGCCGGGTCGACACCGACCAGCCGCGGAAGTGACAGCAGCTTGAGGGCGTCATCGAGGGTGACCGTCTGCAGATCCATCGATCGGAACAGCGACCCGGTGCGGGGTTTGGGACCGGTGGGCTTCTTACCCTTCTTGGCCGCCACACCCGAATCGTCGTCGGGCGGTGGCGGCAGCACCTCGGTGACATACGGCCCGTAACGACCGTCGCGGGCGATGATCTCGTGACCGGTATCCGGGTCGACACCGAGGACCCGCCCCTCCTGCGGTGTGGCGAAGAGGGTCTCGGCAAGCTCGAGCGTCAGCTCATCCGGGGTGATCTCATCGCTGAGGTTCGCCCGCTGCGGCGTGGGCTCACCGTCCTCGCCGGTGATCATCCGCTCGAGATAGGGCCCGTTCTTGCCGACCCGGACGTAGATCGGGCGGCCGTGCTCGTCGTCGAACAGTGCGATGGAGTTGACCTCGCGGGCGTCGATGCCCTCCAGGTTCACCCCCACCAGTTTCTTCAGCCCGCCCGCCCGCGCGATCGAGTGCGGGACACCGTGCTCGCCACCGAAGTAGAAGTTGTTCAGCCAGTTGGTGCGGTGCTCGTGGCCGGCGGCGATCTCGTCGAGTTCGTCCTCCATGGCGGCGGTGAAGTCGTAGTCCACCAACCGGCCGAAGTGCTGCTCGAGGAGGCCGATCACCGCGAACGCCACCCAGGACGGGACCAGCGCACTGCCCTTCTTGTGGACGTAACCACGATCCTGAATGGTCTTGATGATCGAGGAGTACGTCGAGGGCCGTCCGATTCCGAGCTCTTCGAGGGCTTTGACCAGCGAGGCCTCAGTGTAGCGGGCGGGCGGATTGGTGGAGTGGCCATCGGCGGTCAGGCGGGTGGCGTCCACCCGCTGGCCCTGCCGCAACTGCGGGAGCCGGCTCTCGGCGTCGTCGGCCTCGCCGCCCGCGAGTTCGTCGACCGTCTCGACGTGGGGCTTGAGGAACCCCGGGACGGGGATGGTGCGGCCGCTCGCCGCGAACGTCGCCTCACGACCGTCGGAGGCCGCTCCGGCGATCCGCAGACTCAGCGTGGTGCCGCGCGCATCGGCCATCTGGGAGGCGACAGTGCGCTGCCAGATC
>SYAB01000052.1 GCA_005787665.1 Actinomycetota bacterium | reverse complement strand
CGAGGTGATCATGTCGTCCTTGGTGGGGAAGTAGTACACGACGGTCCGGTCGCTGATGCCCAGGCGGGCGCCCACCGCCCCGAAGGTGAGCGACCCGATACCCGACGACATCGCCAGACCGGTCGCCGCGGTCAACAGATCCTCGCGCGAATGCTTGTAACCCACCCCTTTATCGTAGGGCCCGGGTTGGCTAACCTATTTGTAGTTGTTACTACAAATAGGGAGTCGTCATGGAGGATCGGAGAAGCGCAGCGGCGCCAACAGGATTGGTAGTGGGAGCCCTCGTCGCTCTCGGCTTCGCCATCGTCATCAGCCTGCTGCCGGAATCGCTGTTCCTGCGGGCCCCGCAGCGGGTGGCGGTGTACGTCGCGTGCGCGCTGGCCGCGCCGCCCACCGTCTGGTTCCTGCAGTGGGTTGCCCGGCTGCGTCAGCTCGACCAGCGCGAGACCTTCATCTGGGGGGCGGCCGGCGCCATGACGTTCGACGGGCTGGCCATCGGATTCGTCCCGCAGCTCTACGGGCAGACCGGCCAGACGCTGGCCTGGGTGGCATCGGCCCTGATCTTCGCCTTCGCCAGCCTGATCGTCGCGGGACAGGTCATGCTCCCGCGGACGGAGCCCGCCGTCCGGCGTTAGCATTGCGGCCGTGACGTGGTCGGACCGGGAACGCGAGCTGCTCGCGGTCACCCTGCGTCTGCTGCAGGAACACGGCTACGAGCGGCTGACCCTCGATGAGGTCGCCGCCACCGGGCGGGCGAGCAAGGCGACCATGTACCGGCGCTGGCCCACCAAGGCCGAACTGGTCCTGGCCGCGTTCATCGAGGGTGTCAGCCAGGACTCCGTGCCGCCGGACACCGGCAGCCTGCGCGATGACCTCATCGCCATCGGCGACACCGTGTGTGCACAGTCCAAGGAGCACGCCGCCACGATGCGGGCCGTCCTCGGGGAGGTGTCGCGCAACCCCGAGCTCAACGACGCCATGCAGGAGCAGCTGTTCGATCAGCGGCGGGCGATGATGAAGCAGGTGGTCAAGCGGGCCGTCGACCGCGGCGAGATCTGCCCCGACGCGGTCAACAACGAACTGTGGGATCTGCTGCCCGGCTATTTGATCTTCCGCACGGTGATCCAGAACCGGCTGCCCACCCGCCGCACGGTCCGCACCCTCGTCGACGACATGATCATGCCCAGTCTCACCCGGCCCGCGCGTTCCGGGTCCTGAAGGTGCCAACCGGCGTCCGGTACCGTACCGTACTGCTCGTGGAGGCTGACCGGTGAAGCGCCGGACCCTGAGATCGGTCGGCCGTGCCTGGATGGTCTGGGTGTCGCTCGCGATCGTCGCCCTCGCCGCCTTCGCGGTGTACCGGTTGCAGGGTGCCTTCGGATCGCTGGATCCGCGGACCCCTGGCGGCGGTGCCGACGAGATCGTGCCGTTCAACCCCAAGCGTGTGCAGATCGAGGTGTTCGGCGACCCGGGCGCCACCGCGACGATCACCTACTACGACGTCAACTCCCGGCCGCAGCGCGTCGACGACGCCGCCCTGCCGTGGTCCTACGACGAAACGACGACCACCCCGGCGGTGCTGGTCAACGTCCAGGCCCAGGGTGACGGCAGCACCCTGGGCTGTCGCATCACCATCGACGGGATCGTCAAGGTGGAGCGCTCGGAGAGCAGGCCCAGTGCCTACGTCTACTGCTTGGACAAGTCCGGATGAGCAACCGTCACGGCACCACACCCCGCATCCCGAAGCTGGTCCGCCGGCTGTCGATCCCGATCGCCATTCTGTGGCTGGCGCTGGCGGCCTCGAGCAACGCCCTGATTCCGCCGCTGGAAGAGGTCGGGCGGATCCACAACGTCGCGCAGAGCTCCAAGGACGCGCCGTCGCTGATCGCCTCGAAGAAGATCGGGACGGTGTTCGGCGAGTACGACTCCGACAGCCTGGTCACCCTCGTGCTCGAGGGCGACGCGCCGCTGGGCGCCGAGGCCCACCGGTTCGCCGACGTCCTGGTCGAGGAGCTACGGGCCGATCCCGCCCACGTCCAGCACGTCCAGTACTTCTGGGGCGATCCGCTCACCGCGGCCGGCTCGCAGAGCAGCGACGGCAAGGCCGCGCTCGTTCAGGTCTATCTCGTCGGGGACGCCGGCAGCAGTCAGGCCAACGAGTCCGTCGAGGCCGTCCGCGAGATCGTGGACGAGACCCCGGCGCCGGCCGGGGTCAAGGCCTACGTCAGCGGGCCGGCGGCCCTGGTCGCCGACGAGTTCGCGGTCGGCGAGAACAGCCACATCAAGGTCACCGCGCTCACCTTCGGGGTGATCGGGGTGATGCTGCTGATCGTCTACCGGTCCCTCACCACCATGTTGCTCACCCTGGTGGCCGTCGCCATCCAGGTGGCCGCCGCCCGCGGCATCGTCGCCTTCCTGGGCCACATCGGCGCCATCCCGCTCTCGACCTATGCCACCAACCTGCTGACGTTGCTCTGCGTCGCGGCCGCAACCGATTACGCGATCTTCCTGTTGGGCCGCTACCAGGAGGCGCGCCAGGCCGGTGAGGACCGCGCGGCCGCCTACTACACGATGTACCGCAGCACCGCGCACGTCATCATCGGTTCGGGGCTGACGGTCGCCGCGGCGGTGTTCTGCCTGATCTTCACCCGCACGCCGTACTTCAACAGCCTCGGGATTCCGGCCGGCCTGGGCGTGCTGGTCACCCTGGTGGGCTCGCTGACCCTGACCCCGGCGGTCATCACGATGGGCAGCCACATCGGGCTGTTCGACCCCAAGCGCGCCATGCGGACCCGCGGCTGGCGGCGGATCGGCACCGCTATCGTGCGCTGGCCCGGGCCGGTGTTGGTGGCCTCGATCGCGGTGGCCCTCATCGGTCTGCTGGCCCTGCCCGGGTACAAGACCTCCTACGACGCCCGCCACTACCAGCCGGACTGGGCGCCGGCGAAGGTCGGCTACGCCGCGGCCGAACGGCACTTCTCGGCGGCCCGGCTCAACCCCGAGGTGCTGATGGTCGAGACCGACCGCGACCTGCGCACCCCGGCCAACATGATCGTCCTCGAGCGTATCGCCAAGGATGTCTTCCGCACCCCCGGGGTGGCGATGGTGCAGTCCATCACCCGGCCGCTGGGCACCCCGCTGGATCACAGCTCGCTGGGCTTCCAGATGAGCGCGCAGTCCAGCGCCCAGATTCAGAACCTGCCGTTCCAGCAGGCCCGCGCCGATGACCTGCTCGAGCAGGTCGCCGAGATCTCGCGGTCGATCACCCTGCTGCAGGATCAGTATGCGCTGCAGGAGCGGCAGTACGAGCTCCAGCAGCAGGCCACCGCGGCCACCGACGAGCAGGTGACGGCCTTCCGGGAGACCTCCCAGCAGATCAAGGATCTGCGCGACAAGGTCGCCAACGTCGACGACTTCTTCCGCCCCATCAAGAACTACTTCTATTGGGAGCCGCACTGTTTCGACATCCCATTGTGTGCGACATTCCGCTCGCTGTTCGAGGCCCTCGACGATGTGGACTCGCTGACCGAACAGTTCGACCAGGTCACCGCAAGCCTGGACAAGCTCAACGCCCTGCAGCCTCAACTGCTGGCGCTGATCCCCGAACAGATGGCGCTGATCCCGGAGAACATCGCCATCCAGGAGCGCAACAAGGCACTGGTGGAGCAGAACTACGCCACCCAGTCCGGGCTGTTCGCGCAGTCGGCGGAAGCGCTGAAGAACGCCGAAGCGATGGGGCAGGCCTTCGACGAGGCCAAGGACGACAGCTCCTTCTACGTACCGCCGGAGGTGTTCGACAACTCCGAGTTCAAGCGCGGCATGAAGCTGTTCCTCTCCCCGGACGGCAAGGCGGCGCGGATGATCATCACCCACGACACCGATCCGGCGACGACGCAAGGCATCTCGCATATCGACCCGATCCGCCAGTCCGCGCAGGAGGCGCTCAAGGGCACCCCGCTGGCCGGGTCGAGCATCTACATCACCGGCACCGCGTCGGGTTTCAAGGACGCCCGGGACATGGCGAACTACGACCTGATGATCGTCGTCATCGCCGCGATCAGCCTGATCCTGCTGATCATGATGTTCGTGACCCGCTCGGTGGTCGCCGCACTGGTGATCGTCGGCACCGTGGTGCTCTCGCTGGGTGCCTCGTTCGGGCTGTCGGTGCTGATCTGGCAGCACCTGCTGGGCATCGAGTTGTACTGGATCGTGCTCGCGCTGGCCATCATCATCCTGCTGGCGGTGG
>SYAB01000007.1 GCA_005787665.1 Actinomycetota bacterium | reverse complement strand
GTCGAGCGCGATCACGTCCCACTCGCCGATCAGCAGCGCCGCCAACTGGACCCGCCGGCGCTGCCCGCCCGAGAGCGTGCCGACCGGGGCGTGCCAGTCCAGGTCGGCCACCAGCCCGGAGACGACGTCCCGCACCCGCGGGGCCCCGGCCCAGTCGTGCTCGGGGCGATCGCCGACCAGCGTTCCGGCGACGGTGGCCGCCGGGTCGAGAGTGTCGGCCTGGTCCAGGGCGGCGACCCGCACCCCGCCGCGGCGGGTCACCCGGCCCGAGTCAGGCTGGATGCGGCCGGTCAACATGCCCATCAGGCTGGACTTTCCGTCACCGTTTCGGCCGACGATGCCGATCCGGTCGCCCTCGTTGACACCGACGGTCACCGCGTCGAACACCACCTGCGTCGGATACTGGAGGTGCAGCGCCTCGGCGCCCAGCAGGTGTGCCACCGCGACGACCTTACTGATCGTCGTCGATCCGCCCCGGGGAGCGCCAAAGTCGCAGGCCGCAGGGCCTCGGCGGATCAGGGGCCCTGCGGGGGTATGCCATGATGAACGGGGCTGTCCGAAGGGTTGAGCAGCGCAGATGTTCGGCAGGGAGCAACCGTGGATCTAGGTTTGTCGGCGATCACCAGACCGCTGGAGCGCTTGGTGGCGACCGCCCAGAACGGCTACGAGGTGGCGCGTTTCGGGGGTCTGGACACCGGCGCCGTACCCTCGCCGTTCCAGATCGTCGAGAGCACCACGATGTACAAGCTCCGGCGCTACTTCCCGCCGGACAACCGCCCGGGCAAGGCCAAGACGCGCCCGCCGGTGCTCATGGTGCACCCGATGATGATGTCGGCCGACATGTGGGACGTCACGCGCGATGACGGCGCCGTCGGGATCCTGCACGGGGCCGGGCTGGACCCGTGGGTGATCGACTACGGCTCTCCCGACAAGGTCGAGGGCGGTATGGAGCGCACCTTGACCGACCACATCGTCGCGCTCAGTCAGGCCATCGACTCGGTCAAGGACGCGACCGGTCAGAGCGTCCACCTGGCCGGTTACTCCCAGGGCGGAATGTTCTGTTACCAGACGGCGGCCTATCGCCGTTCCAAGGACATCGCCAGCATCATCGCGTTCGGGTCGCCGGTCGATACTCTGGCGGGCCTGCCCGGCGGGCTGCCGACCAACCTCGCGGTCGGTCTTGCCGACTTCCTGGCCGACCATGTGTTCAACCGGCTCGACATCCCCGGGTGGTTGGCGCGCGCCGGGTTCCAGATGCTCGATCCGCTCAAGACCGCCAAGTCGCGCGTCGAGTTCCTGCTGCAACTGCACGACCGGGAGGCACTGCTTCCCCGTGAACAGCAGCGCCGGTTCCTGGACCGGGAGGGCTGGATCGCCTGGTCCGGCCCCGCGGTCTCCGAACTGCTCAAGCAGTTCGTGACCCACAACCGGATGATGACCGGCGGTTTCGCGGTCCAGGGCCAGCTCGTCACGCTCAACGACATCACCTGCCCGGTGCTGGCGTTCGTCGGCGAGGTCGACGACATCGGCCAGCCGCCGGCGGTCCGCGGTATCAAGCGGGCCGCTCCCAACGCCGACGTGTACGAGGTGATGATCCGGGCCGGCCACTTCGGCCTGGTGGTCGGATCCAAGGCCGCCACCAACACCTGGCCGACAGTGGCGGACTGGGTGCTGTGGGTGTCCGGACGGGAGCCGCGGCCGGCGAACATCGCGCTGATGCAGGAGGGCGCGCCGGCGGACGCCGCGTCGTCGGGCGTGCCGCTGAACTCCCGTCTGATGCTCGGTGTGGCCGAGGCGGCCGAGCTGGCGACCTCCCTCGCCAGGGGTGCGGCCGACGCCGTGGTCGCGGCCAACAACTCGGTCCGAACCCTCGCCGTCGAAACCGCCCGCACGCTTCCCCGGCTGGTGCGTCTCGGCCAGATCAACGACCACACCCGCATCTCGCTGGGCCGCATCATCGCCGAGCAGGCCGAGGCGGCGCCGGACGGTGAGTTCCTGTTGTTCGACGGCCGGGTGCACACCTACGCGGCGGTCGACCGCCGGATCGACAAGGTGGTGCGCGGCCTCATCGAGGTCGGCGTACGTCAGGGGACCCGCGTCGGCGTGCTGATGGACACCCGACCGAGCGCATTGGTCGCGATCGCCGCGTTGTCCCGACTCGGGGCGGTCGCGGTTCTGCTGCCGCCGGACGCCGACCTGCAGCAGGCGACCCGGCTCGGCGGTTTCACCGACCTCATCACCGACCCGGCAAACCTCGCCGAGGCGGGCCGGCTGCCCGTGCAGACCCTGGTGCTGGGTGGCGGAGAGACCCGCCGGCTGGACCTGCCGGCGGGCAGCAATGTCATCGACATGGAGCAGATCGACCCGGATGCGGTCGAACTGCCCGGGTGGTACCGCCCGAATCCGGCGTACGCCCGCGACGTCGCCTTCGTGGTGTTCAACGCCGTCGGCGGCGGGGAACTGGTGCCCAAGCAGATCACCAACTACCGCTGGGCACTGTCGGCCTTCGGCACCGCCTCCGCTGCCGCGCTGAACCGCAACGACACCGTCTACTGCCTGACCCCGCTGCACCACCAGTCCGGTCTGCTCGTCAGTCTCGGGGGGTCGGTGGTCGCCGGATCGCGGATCGCGTTATCGCGCGGGCTGTGTCCGCAGCGCTTCCTCGACGAGGTCCGCCAGTACGGCGTCACGGTCGTCACCTACACCTGGTCGATGTTGCGGGAGGTCATCGACGACCCCGACTTCACCCTCTCGGGCAACAACCCGATCCGGCTGTTCATGGGTTCCGGCATGCCGACCGGTCTGTGGGAACGCATCCTGGAGGTCTTCGCACCGGCCCGGATCGTGGAGTTCTTCGCCACCTCCGACGGACAGGCGGTGCTGGCCAACGTGGCCGGCGTCAAGGTGGGTAGCGAAGGCCGGCCGCTGCCTGGCGGCGGCGAGGTGGAACTGGGCGCCTACGACCCGGAGGCGGACCTGATCCTGGAGGACAACCGCGGGTTCGTGAAGGTCGCCGGGCGCGAGGAGATCGGAATCCTGCTGGCCCGCCCGTGGGGCCCGATCGACCCCACCGCCTCGATCAAGCGCGGCGTGTTCGCCGCCGGGGACATCTGGATCTCCACCGAGTACGTGTTCTGGCGCGATGCCGACGGCGATTACTGGCTGCTGGGCAACCGCTCCGGCCTGCTGCGCACATCGCGCGGCGTGGCGTTCCCCGCACCGATCACCGACTGCATCGGCCGGATCACCGCCGTCGATCTCGCGGTGACCTACGGCGTCGAGACACCGAAGGGCACGCTGGCGGTCACCGCGCTCACCCTGCGCCCGGGTATGAGCGTCACCCCGGCCGATATCGGCGAGGCGGTGGCGAACATGCCGGTGGGCTTGGCGCCCGACATCGTCCACGTGGTCCCCGATCTTGCGGTCAGCGCGTCCTACCGTCCGGTGGTGTCGGCATTGCGCGCGGCCGGGGTGCCCAGGGCCGGGCGTAACAGTTGGTATCTCGACGCCGATACGGGCAAGTACAGGAGGCTGACGGCTGCCGTACGGACGGCGCTCACCAAGAGCGCCGGCTGAACACGCGGTACGCTCGTGGGGCTCGATGTCGTGTGTGAAGGAGCGTGATGACGGGGACACTCGGCTGTCGCGAGGTGCGTAACGGCCTCGCAGGCATGCTCCTCGCCGTCGGCCTCGCCGTCGGGGCGGCCGGTACCGCTGCCGCCGATCCGTCCGTGGTACCCACCCCGACGCCCAAGCCGACCGTCACCGTCGAGGGCGGCGCTGCCGCCGGAGCGAGCGCCGCCGCCGCGGGGGCGAGCGCCGCCGCGACGGCCGCTGCCGCCGGTGATGTTCTCGATGTCCTCGCCGAGGAGTACGCGGTGGGATCCGGTGGTGGACAGTTGTCGAACCTGCTGAAGGTGTCCCTGAAACTTCGCGCGATGGGCTTCAAACCCTCCAAGCAGTACCTCGATGAGCTCACGGCGGCGATGAAGTACCGGCCCAACCAGAACCCGCTCATCTCGGCACTCAAGGACACCATCGCCTATCAGCAGAAGATCCGGGCCCAGACGCAGATCCTGCAGCAGGCGCAGTCCCAGCAGAACGCAAGCAGTGCGGTGATGGGCGCCGGCCAGATGCCCGGCGACAGCAATCCGGGCCAGGTCCCCGGCGCTCCGGTACCGGGAGCGGGCCCGGTCGCACCAGCGGCCGGTGCCCCGATGATGCCGATGCCGGCGTCGACGACCCCCTGAGCCAACCGTGCTCGACCGGAAACTGCTTGCCATTCTCATCTGCCCGGGTGACCGCGGACCGCTGCTGGCGATCGAGGACATTCTCTACAACCCTCGACTGCGCAAGGCCTATCGGATCGAGGACGGTATCCCGGTACTCCTCGTCGACGAGGCTGCCGATGTCGGAACCGAGGAACACCAGCGGCTGATGGCCGCCGCAGGCGTCGACGCCAGCCCGATTCCCGGCACCGCGGAGCACCCGGGTTAGGTTTATGTCCGCGGGGACCGGTGTAGTTCTCGGTGATGTGGACAGGTTCGAGCAGGTTCGGGGCCAGCCCCGTGCCGGATTCCGGAGGCACGTTGATAGAACTGTGCTCCGCTGACGCTCCCCCCGATCCCGCCGTGCTGCGCAGTCCGGGCGGTTTCACCTGGTTCTACGTCGATCTGGTGGACGACCGCGGGCGCGGTGCGACGGTGATCTGGTCCTGGGGCCTGCCGTTCCTGCCGGGCTACGCCGGAGCGGCCCGCGCCGGGCGCCCGGAGGTGCCGATCGACCGTCCCAGCGTGAACGTCGTGGTGTACGGGGACGACGGGGAGCGTTTCTATCTCCTGTCGGAGTTACCCCCCGATCAGTGCAGTTGGAGCGCCGACGGCCGGTCCTGGCGCCTCGGCGACTGTCTGTTCTCCTGGACCGACACCCCGGCGGGGGCTGGCGGTGTTCCGATCCGCACCCTGCGGGCCGACCTCGACCTCGCCCTGCCCACCGGTGGCCGGGCCACCGGGCAGTTGTGGTTGTCCGGTCCGCTGCGCCGGGACCCGGCCGGTCGGACGGACGCGGGCGGGTGCCCATCGCACCTGTGGACGCCGATGCTCGCCGCCGCGCGGGGCGGACTGGAGTTGAATACCCCGACGGGCACGCTGCGGGTCGAGGGTCGTGGCTATCACGATCGGAACAGCGCCATGCACCCCCTGGACGGTCTGGGCATCGGGAGCTGGTGGTGGGGGCGGCTGGCGCTACCGGGTCGCGACCTGATCTTCTACCGCCTCAATCCGGCCGACCGCGGCGCCGCGCCACGCGACCTCGTGGTCGAACTCTCCGAGGACGGTTCGTGCCGGGTGCGTGAGGATGCCGATCTGCAGGTGGGCCGCCTCCGCCGCAGCTTCTGGGGGATGCGCTGGCCGGAGACCCTCACCTTCGCCGACCCCGACGGCCGGCCGGTCGAGGTGGAGATCACCGGGCTGCTCGACAACGGGCCGTTCTACCAGCGCTACCGGATGCGCGGCCGGTGCGGATCGGAGCACGGACACGGGATGGGGGAGCACCTCGTGCCCGGCCGGATCGACACCGATCTGCTGCGCCCGCTGGTTCGGATGCGGGTGCACCGGTCGCAGGGGCCGAACTCCCGTTGGCTGCCGCTGTTCTCCGGGGACGCCGACGGTCGGTGGGGCAGGCTGCTCGGCCGGTCGGGGAACGTGCGGGCATGACCCTGGCGGGACCCGTCGCGGCGGAGTTTCCCGGGAGCCTCGCCGACCTGTCGCCCGGCGCGCTGCTCGATGGCTCGGCGCCCACCTGGGCCCAGATCCTGGCGGCCCTGGTGGCGCTGCCCCCGCTGCTTCCGCTGGGACTGGTGCTGATCAACGTACTGTTCTGGACCCGCGGCCGGGTTCTGCCGGACGCCGGCCGAGCGGCGCCGGGGGGAATCAGCGTGCTGATCCCGGCCCGCGATGAGGTCGACACCATCGAACGATGCGTGCGGGCCGCCGACGCGGTGCGCGGCCCCGTCATCGAGATCCTCGTCTACGACGACGGCTCCACCGACGGTACCGGCGAGGTGCTCGCCCGGTTGCAGTCCGCATTACCCCGGCTCCGGGTGGTGCACGGCGACGCACTCCCGCCCGGCTGGGTGGGCAAACCGCACGCGCTGCACACCCTGAGCGGACTGGCCCGCGGTGAACTCCTGCTCAACGTCGACGCCGACGTCGAACTGTGCCGGGACGGTGTGTTGCGGATGCTGTCGCTCCTCGGCACCGACGAGCAGGTTCCGGGCGGACTGGGTGCCGCGGTGGTCACCGCAGTGCCGCGGCAGCGCACCGGCAGCTTCCCGGAACGGCTGATGATCCCGCTGCTCCATCTGTCCTATGTGGCGTGGCTGCCGATGCCGCTGGTGCATCTCACCCGTGACCCCCGCGTGCTCGCAGCCAACGGCCAGTTGTTGCTGATCCGGCGCACGGCGTTGGAGGCGGTCGGCGGATGGGCGGCGGTACGCACTGCTCTGGTGGACGATATGGCCCTGTGTCGCGTCGTCAAACGAAGCGGCCAACGGGTCGTCTTCGCCGACGGAGACCGGATGGCGCAGTGCCGCATGTACTCCGGCGCCGGACCGCTGTGGCGCGGCTTCGCCAAGAACTTCTACGAGGGCATCGGCGGCCACCCGCTGGCGCTGGCCGTGGTCATGACGCTGCATCTGGTCTTCTTCGTACTGCCCTATCTGGCGCTGCCGGTCGCGGCGCTGTTCGGGGCGTGGGGCCTGGCCGCGGCGGCCGCGGTCGGTGTGGCGGCCAACATCGGCCTGCGGCTGCTGATGGCGGCGCGCCACCGGCACAGTATCGGCAGTGTGCTGCTGCACCCGTGTGCGGTCCTGCTGATGATGGGCGTGCTGGCGGACAGCTTCCGCTGGAGCCGGCGCGGGGACATCCGATGGCGGGGGCGCTCCTACGGCGCCCGCGCCCAACGGGAGACGGCCGCGTGAATCCCGACGCCGACCGCCGGGCACGGCAGCGCGCCGGCGACACCCGCCATCCGGCCTTCCTCGCCCTGGCCCGCAGCTACACCCGGCGTCGGGTGGCCCGCCAGCTCGACGGTGTCTGGGTGGCCGGGCTCGACGAGGCGCGGGCCGCCTTGGCCGGTCGGCCGCTGATCTTCGCCTCCAACCATGTCGCGTGGTGGGACACCCTGCTGCTGGTGGTCATCGACGAGGCACTCGGCGGCGAGGGCTGGGCGATCATGGACGCCGCGAACCTCCGGAAGCTGCGCTTCCTGGGCTGGGTCGGCGCGCTGCCGCTGGACCGCAGCAGCCCCGAACGCAGCCGGGCGTGCCTGGAGTCGTGCGCCGATCTTCTCGACCGGCCCGGTCGCTGCCTGTGGATCTTCCCGCAGGGCCGCCAGCGCCCGGCCCACCTCCGGCCGCTCGACCTCAAACACGGCGTCCAGATCATGCACGCCCGCCGCCCGGTGGACGTGATCGCGGTCAGTCTCAACTACCTCTACCTCGAACGCGACCGTCCGGCGGCGTTGCTCCGCTTCTCCGCGCCGCTGCCCGGTTCTCAGCTTGGCGGTTCGGCGCTGCTGCCCGCCGTCGAAGCCGCACTCCTCGACGGACTGGCCGATATCGACGTCGCCGCGACGGCGGCCACCGACGGCCGCCGGGCCCGTACCCACCCGCTGGACCCGCTGCCCGGCTTCGCCCCGCTGGTCCGGCCGCGCGGATTAGGAGCACGCCGTGGGGGCTGAGCACGGCTCGGAGGTGCTGGTGGTCGGAGCCGGAATCGGCGGCCTGGCAGCCGCTCTGGCTCTGGTCGCGGCGGGACTTCCGGTGCGGGTGCTCGAAGCGGCCGCGAGGCCGGGGGGCAAGGCCGGGACCGTCAAGGTGGACGGGGTGGTGGTCGAGACCGGGCCGAGCGTGCTCACCCTGCCGGAGGTCTTCGCCGGGCTGTTCGCCCGCGCGGGCCTGCGCCTCGACGAGGTGATCGAACTGCGCCGGCTCGATCCCGGCTTTCGGTACCGCTACGGTGACGGCTGCGTCGTCGAGGTGGCCCACGACCCGGAGGACACCCTGTCACGGGTGCGCTCGGCCCTCGGACCCGCGGCGGCCGACCAGCTGGCGGCCTTTCTGCGCTACAGCGCGGGGATCTGGGCGGCCGCGGCGCCGAACTTCGTGCTGGGGCCAGCCCCGACCTGGGCGGGCATGGTGGGCCTGGCACTTCGTCGGCCCCGCGCCCTGCTCGCCGCCGACCCGCTGCGCAGCATGGCCGCCGGTATCGACCGTCATGTCCGCGAGCCGCACCTGCGGATGCTGCTACGGCGCTACGCCACCTACAACGGCAGTGATCCCCGGCGGTCCCCGGCCACGCTGAACTGCATCTCCCACGTCGAACTGGACCTCGGCGGATTCGGTGTGCAGGGCGGTATCGGCGCGCTGGTCGGCGCGCTGGTCGGCGCTATCGAGGACCGTGGCGGGGTCATCGAATACGGCACCCCCGTGCAACATGTGCTGTGCGACGGCGACACCGCGGTCGGCGTCGCGCTGACCGGCGGCGGGCAGCGGCGCGGACGGGCGGTGGTGGTCAACGCCGATGTCGGCTGGCTACGGCAGAGCGGGTGCGCGCAGGCGGGCCGGTACCTGCCGCGTGCCTCGGCGCCCTCGATGTCGGGCTGGACGGGGGCTCTGAAGGCACGCCGGGGTCCCGACCGGTTGGCCCACGAGGTGCTGTTCCCGGCGGACTATGACGCGGAGTTCGCTGACATCTTCGATCGCGACCGGCCCCCGGTCGACCCGACCGTCTACCTCTGCGCCCAGGAACGCTGCCACGGATTGGCGGGCTGGCCGGAAGCCGAGCCGGTCTTCGTGATGGCCAATGCGCCGGCCGAGCCCGCGACGGGGCGGCGCGCACCGGAGGTGTGGGCGGAGCTGGAGGCCGCCGTGGAACGGCGGATCCGTGCGGCCGGGCTGTGGAGCACCGGGGACGCGCTGGTCTGGCGCCGGACCCCGACGGACCTGGCGGTCGCGTTCCCGGGCAGCCGGGGTGCGATCTACGGCGCGGCCAGCAACGACCGCTTCGCCGCGTTCCGCCGACCCCCCAATCGGGTCGCCGGGATGCCCGGCCTCTACCTGGCCTCGGGGAGCGCCCACCCCGGCGGCGGGCTGCCGATGGTGGCGCTGTCCGGCCTCGCGGCCGCCGACTGTCTGGGGGCCGACCTGGGTCTTCGCCGGTGACCCCGCGGCTGCCGGAGGCAGACCCGGTGGCCGCCGCCCGCCGGCTGCTCGGCTCGGTGATCATCGCGCGCGGGGTGAGTGCCCGGGTGGTCGAGGTCGAGGCCTACGGTGGACCGGCCGACGGGCCCTGGCCGGATGCCGCATCCCACTCCTACCGCGGCCCGACCCAACGCAACCAGGTCATGTTCGGCCCGCCAGGTCGGCTCTACATCTATCGCAGCCATGGAATCCACCTGTGCGCCAACGTCTCCTGTGGTTCCGGCGGTAGCCCCGCGGCAATCCTGTTGCGTGCCGCAGCACTCGAGTCGGGCATCGCCGACGCCCGCTGCCGACGGGGTCCTGCCATCCCGCCCGTGGCCCTGGCCCGCGGTCCGGGCAACCTCTGCCGCGCGCTCGGCATCACCATGGCCGACAACGGACTGGACGTGTTCGACCCGCGCTCCGCGGTCCGCATCGAGATGCGGGAGGACTCCTCGGCGCTGGCCGGGCCGCGAGTCGGGGTCAGCCGGGCCGCCGACCGGGCCTGGCGGTTCTGGGTGCCGGGGTGCCCGGAGGTATCGGCCTACCGCCGCAGTTCGCGGGCCCCGCGGCCGGGCGACAGCGACTGAGCGCGCGTGATGGGAGAAGATCAACCCATGGCGACGACGATCCTCGACGAGTTGGGCTGGCGTGACCTGGTCGCCCAGTCCACCGATATCGACGCGCTCGCGGCGGCGGCCGCGCAGCCTCCGATGACCGTCTATGCCGGCTTCGACCCGACCGCTCCGAGCCTGCACGCCGGGAATCTGGTGCCGCTGCTGACGTTACGGCGCTTCCAACGGGCCGGTCACCGCCCGATCGTCCTGGCCGGCGGCGCGACCGGGCTGATCGGCGATCCGCGCGACGCCGGCGAACGGTCACTGAACACCTCCGACACCGTCGCGCAGTGGGCCGAGCGCATCCGCGGCCAGCTCGCGCGCTTCGTCGATTTCGACGATTCCGCCGCCGGCGCCATCGTCGAGAACAACCTCACCTGGACACAACCCCTCGGCGCGATCGAGTTCCTGCGCGATATCGGCGAACACTTCTCGGTCAACGTCATGCTCGACCGCGACACCATCCGTCGTCGCCTCGACGGCGAGGGGATCTCCTACACCGAGTTCAGTTACATGTTGCTGCAGGCCAACGATTACGTGGAGTTGTATCGGCGGTACGGCTGCTCGCTGCAGATCGGCGGTTCGGACCAGTGGGGCCACATCATCGCGGGGGTACGACTGGTCCGCCAGAAGCTCGGCGCCGGCGTGCATGCCATGACCGTGCCCCTGGTCACCTCGGCGGACGGCACGAAGTTCGGCAAGTCGACCGGCGGCGGCAGCCTGTGGCTCGACCCGGAGATGACCAGCCCGTACGCCTGGTACCAGTACTTCATCAACACCGCGGACGCCGACGTCGGCAGGTATCTCCGGTGGTTCACCTTCCTGGACGCCGGAGAGATCGCCGAGTTGGACGACGCCACCGCGAACCGGCCGCACGAGCGGGCGGCGCAACGCAGGCTGGCGCGGGAACTCACCACACTCGTGCACGGGCAGGCCGCGACCGATGCGGCCGAGCATGCCGCCCAGGCGCTGTTCGGCAGGGCCGATCTGGAACGGCTGGATGAGGCGACCTTGGCCGCGGCCCTGCGGGAGACCTCGGTGGCCGACCTGGCGCCCGGCGGGCCGGACGGCATCGTCGATCTTCTTGTGGCGACCGGACTTTCGGAGAGCAAGGGTGCCGCCCGGCGCACCATCGCCGAGGGCGGGGTATCGGTCAACAACGTCCGGGTGGACAGTGAGGCCTGGATCGCCGGCCCGTCGGATTTCCTGCACGGGCGGTGGTTGGTCCTGCGTCGCGGCAAGCGGAATATCGCCGGGGTGCAACGCGTTGACTAGGTCTGCCAGGCGACCCATGGGTGTGATGAAGGTCAAACCTTCCTGGTGCCCAGCGGATTTGACTCCAGTGCACCCCTGACGTAACTTTGTGACGTCGTTGCGACGCGGTTCGGCCGCTGAGCGCGACGGCATCTCAACGGAATGTTTCCGGTCATCGGAGCGTTCTACTGTCCGCTCGACGAGAACGCGGCTTATCGCCGCGGGTTGGTCGCGCGGCCGGACAGAGGTGCCGGCAGCTTGTTGTTTGAGAACTCAATAGTGTGTTTGGTGGTTTTTGTTTGTTGTTTTTTGTTTTTGTCGTGCCTTGATACCCCCGTGTTGGGGTGCGGCTTTTGTTTTGCCAGATTTTTTCTGGTTGCTGTGATCGGATTTTTCTGATTCGGATTCTGCCCGGTGTGATTCCGGGGGTTTTTGTTTGGAGAGTTTGATTCTGGCTCAGGACGAACGCT
>SYAB01000491.1 GCA_005787665.1 Actinomycetota bacterium | reverse complement strand
TGCTGGTCGCGACCGACGTCGCGGCCCGCGGGATCGACATCGACGACATCACCCATGTGATCAACTACCAGATCCCCGAGGACGAGCAGGCCTACGTGCACCGGATCGGGCGCACCGGCCGGGCCGGCAAGACCGGCATCGCGATCACGCTGGTCGACTGGGACGAACTCGACCGCTGGACGATGATCAACACCGCGCTTCAGCTGGATTGTCCCGATCCGGCCGAGACCTACTCCAACTCCCCGCACCTCTACGAGGAGCTGGGCATCCCGACCGAGGCCGGCGGCAGCATCGGCGCGGCGCGCAAACGTCCAGAGCCCAAGGGGCAGAGCCGGATCCGGTCCACCGATGCCAAGACCGACCGCCCAGCCCGCAATCGATCCCGGCAGCGCACCCGCGGCGGTCAGGGCGCTCAGGGCGGCAGCGGTCACGCCGACACCGCCACGCCGGCGACCGCATCGGTGACATCCGAGGACGTTCAGTCCGCCGAGGGCTCCTCGAACGGGCGCCGCCGGCGCCGCCGCCGCGGCCCGCGCAAGGCCGCCGAGGCGGGCGCGACCTCCGACTGACCCGATGATCAGACCGGAACGCCGCACCCGTGGCGATCTGTACGCCGCCGCGGCCATCGCCGCCGTGGTGGTGCTGATCATCGGATTCTTCTGGTGGCGCAGTTCCGCGCGGGCCACCGACTACCGGCCGGCGGCGGATCCCGCGCCGGCCACCACCAAGGCCGAGGCGGTTCCGGGGGCCCTGACGCAGCGCTGGACGGTGGCCAGCACCCGCACCCCGACGCCGGTGGTGCTCGGGGGCGTCGTGGTGACCGGCGACGGCAGCACCGTAGCCGGCCTGGACCCGCAGAGCGGCGTGCAGCGCTGGAGCTACGCCCGCGACACCCCGCTGTGCGGGGTGTCGCACGTCTATGACCTCGTCGTCGCCGTCTACCCGGACCGGCGGGGCTGCGGTCAGGTCACCGGACTCCGGGCCGGTACCGGCCAACGCGGCCCGACCCGCACCAGTTACGCCGACAACGTCGTGGCACTGAGCTCGGACGGCAACGCCGTGCTCTCGGCCGGGGCAACCCGGTTGGAGCTGTGGCGCTCGGACCTGGTCCGGATGCTGTCCTACGGCGAGATCGACGCCCCGGTCAAACCGGCCAACACCAAGCTGGGCGCGGGCTGCACGCTGATGTCGGCGTCCGCCAGCGATAGCGCGGTCGGCGTGCTGGAGGCCTGCCGCGACCAGCAGGACCTGAGGCTGACGGTGCTCAAACCGGCCAAGGAGGAGGACGAGCCGGAGACCAAGCACGTGCCGCTGCCGGGGGTGGCGATCGACTCCGACGCCCGGGTACTCGCGGTGGCGGGCACCCGCACCGCGGTGTACCTGCCGACCCCGCGCCCGAAGGTCGTGGTCTACGACGAGACCGGCACCGAGGTGTCGGGCACCGACCTGCGCACACCGCCGGCGCCGGGCGCCGCCACACCGGCCGTCACCCGGGCCGGGGACATGATCACCTGGTGGACCGGCACCGCGGTGCTGGTCTTCGACAACACCCTGGACTACCGCTACACCCTGGACGCCACCGGCCCGCTCGCGCCGCTGGGCCCGGCGACGATGATGTCGGGCCGGCTGCTGGTCCCGGTGGCCGAGGGCCTGGCGGTCTACGACCCGGCCGGCGGCACCCCGGAGCGGGTGATCCCGCTGACCCACCCGGACGGCACCGGCCCGGTACTCCCCGCGGTCAGCGGGACGATGGTGATCGAGCAGCGGGGCGGTGCGATGGCCGGGTTCGGCCCGGCTTAACCGGCCTCGAAGGTGGGCAGCGCCTTGCCCGACTTCCAGTGATTCAGCAGCGACTTGGCCAGCTCACGGTAGGCGGCCGCACCCTTGTTCCTGCGGCCGGCCAGCACCGAGGACCCCGACGCGCTGGCCTCGGCGAACCGCACGGTGCGCGGGATCGGCGGGGAGAGCACCGGCAGGTCGTAGCGATCGGCGACGTCGAAGAGCACGTCGCGGCTGTGCGTGGTGCGGGCGTCGAACAGTGTGGGCAGCGCCCCGAGCAGGGTCAGGTTGGGGTTGGTGATCTGCTGCACGTCGGCGACGGTGCGCAGGAACTGGCCCACGCCGCGGTGGGCGAGGGTCTCGCACTGCAGCGGCACGATCACCTCGTCGGCCGCGGTCAGGCCGTTGAGGGTGAGCACGCCCAGCGACGGCGGACAGTCGATGATCACCACGTCGAATGCGATGCCCGCGGCGGCCAACTTGTCCAACGCACGCTTGAGGGCGTACTCGCGACCGGCCCGCATCAACAGCATGGCCTCCGCGCCGGCCAAGTCGATGTTGGCCGGCAGCAGGCCCATCCCCTCCGGCGTCGTTACCAGGGCGGCGCTGGGCTCGACCTCGCCCAGCAGCACCTCGTGCACCGACACCGGCAGCTTGTCCGGGTCGGTGCCCAGCGAGAACGTCAGACATCCCTGCGGGTCGAGGTCGACGAGCAACACCCGTTTGCCCTCGGCTACCAGGGCCGCCCCCAACGACGCAACCGTGGTCGTCTTGGCCACCCCGCCCTTCTGATTGGCCACTGCC
>SYAB01000490.1 GCA_005787665.1 Actinomycetota bacterium | reverse complement strand
GGGCGGACCGGCCGGGTCACCCCGTTCGCCTTCATGGACCCCGTGCGAGTGGCCGGTTCGACGGTGAGTCTGGCCACCCTGCACAACGCCGAGGAGGTCAAACGCAAAGGCGTGCTGATCGGCGACACGGTGATGATCCGCAAAGCCGGCGACGTCATCCCCGAGGTGCTCGGCCCGGTCGTGGATCTGCGCGACGGCACCCAGCGCGCGTTCGTCATGCCCACCCACTGCCCGGAGTGCGGCACCTTGCTCGCCCCGGCCAAGGAGGGCGACGTCGACATTAGGTGTCCGAACGCCCGATCGTGCCCGGCGCAGTTGCGGGAGAGGGTGTTTCACATCGCCGGCCGCGGCGCCCTGGACATCGAGGGCCTCGGCTACGAGGCGGCCATCGCGCTGCTCAAGGCCGGGGTGATCACCGACGAGAGCGACCTGTTCGATCTGGGGCCCGAGGACCTGGCCAAGGCGGAGTTCTTTCGCACCAAGGACGGCGCGCTCTCGGCCAACGCCACCCGGTTGCTGACCAACCTGCAGCAGGCCAAGGACCGGCCGCTCTGGCGGATCCTGGTCGCGCTGTCCATCCGGCACGTCGGCCCGACCGCGGCGCGCGCCCTGGCCGGGGCGTTCGGCAGCCTGGAGGCGATCATGGCCGCCGGCGAGGAGCAGTTGGCCGATGTCGAGGGGGTGGGGCCGGCCATCGCCGCGGCACTGCGGGAGTGGTTCGAGGTCGACTGGCACCGCGCGATCGTGCACAAGTGGCGCGCCGCCGGGGTCCGGCTGGCCGATGAACGCGACGACACCGTCGAACCCACCTGCGCCGGTTTGACGATCGTGGTTACCGGCTCGCTGAGCGGCTACTCCCGCGACGAGGCCAAGGAGGCGATCATCATCCGCGGCGGCAAGGCCGCCGGCTCGGTGTCGAAGAAGACCTCGTTCGTGGTGGCCGGTGACGCACCCGGGTCCAAGTACGACAAGGCAATCGAACTGGGTGTGCCGGTCCTCGACGAGGACGGGTTCCGCGCATTGTTGGAGAACGGACCGCCGTCAGGGCGTGACGGGGCAGGTGATGTCGAGGGTTGACGCCACTTCGCGCACCTGATCGAGTGTCGCGGGATCCCGCAGCAGGGCCCGCAGGCAGAAGTCGGCCACCCAGCCGGGAACGGTGGGCTCGATCCCGTAGACACCCCAGACGCTGAACGCCTGCTCGACCAGGGCTCCCACGGCGGCGGCGGCGAAATCGGGATCTACGTCGCGGAACTCGCCGGCGGCTACCCCCTCGGCGACGATGGCGGCGACGGCGTCGTAGAGGTCGCTGGCGCCGTCGTACCACTTGACGAGTTCCGGGTCTTTGAGCAGGTAGGTGCCGAAAAGTCCCTGCAGGACATAGGGCGATTCCTGAAGATGGGCAACGTCGAAGCGGATGTAGGCGTAGAGCCGGGCCGCCGGCGACCCGTCGGCGGCAACCATGACTCGGACCACCCGTAGCGGTTCGTTCAGCGTCTCGGCCAGCAATTCCTCGAGAATGGCCCGCTTCGTCGGGAAGTGGTGGTTAAGGGACTGCTGCCGGACACCCACTGCGGCCGCAATCTCGCGGGTGCCCGCTCCGTGGTACCCCCGCTCGTTGAAAAGCCGGGAGGCTTCTTTGAGAATTCGCGTTCGAGTCGCTGTGGGGGGCGACTCCGATCGGGGCTTTCGGGATTTCTTCACGTCACTCCCATCATGCCAGTCGGCGTGCCGCGACGCCAGAAAGCGAAGCGGTCCGGCAGGCGGAAGGGAGGCAGGAAAATGGTTATTTACTGTCGTTTGACAGTTATAGCTGGCGTGCGGGACGATCAGAGTCGTCATGGGCTGGGCGAGACCTGATGGGGAAGGTTATTTTGGGGCCGGGTGTGGTGGTGCGGATGGGGGCGGCCGCGTTCGCGGTCGGGCTGTCCCTGGCCGGTCCAGCACCGTCCGCGATGGCCGACGAGATCGACGGTCGCGGCAGCGCGGCCAATATCCGGTCGGAGGCAACCGGGTCTGAGGCCGAAGGGTCCGAGGTGAAGGGGCCGGAGGCGAGCGGACCGCCGCCGCGGGCGATCGAGCGCCGTCCGGCGGGTCCGTCGCGACGGGGGACCGCCGCTAAGTCTCCTGCCGAGTCCGCCGGGACGGTCAGTTCGGCGAGGGGCCGTGGTGCTGCCCGCGGAGTCGCGGCGATGCCCGTCGACGACAGCGGCCCACCTGCCACCTCACCTGAGCCGCCGACTGCACCGCGCTCTGCCGCACCGGCTGGGTTGACGCCCGCGGGTCGGGATCTGCCGCCGGCCGCCAGTGCGGTGGCGGCGACCGGCCCGAGCACATTCGGCGGCGATGCGTCGGTCGGGGTGCCTGTCGACGTCAGTGTTCATCTCGGTGCCCGCGTCGGTGTCGTATCCCCGCAGCCGGCCGCGGCTATAGCTGCGGCGCAGGGTGATTCGTGCGGAAGCTGCTGGGCACTCGGGTCGGTCGGTGCCCCGGCTCTGGGGGAGCGGCTGACGGGCCTGTCCTTCGCGGTCGCGCGGGTAATGGACACGGTGGGTCAGTGGTTGTCGGGTCTGCCGTTCACCGACTTCCTGTCCGGGGCGCTGTGGCTGGTTCGGCGCACGCTGTTCCCGGTGGGCTCGGGAGTGGGGCTGTTCGGGACTGCGGCATGTGTGGCCACCAAGGATTGCTCGGGTCAGGACCTGTCTGGTGCGGATCTGTCGGGTGCTGTCCTCGACCAGGTCGACTTCACCGACGCGATCCTTGACCGGGCGGACTTGAGCAAGGCAGTACTCGCCTCACAGGACTCCGCGGCGCAGATGGCGGGGACGAGTCTTTTCCGGGCGGATCTGGCTGGCGCAACCCTGGGTGTTTCCGGTCGGGGTGTCAACCTCACGGACGCCGATCTCGAAAATGCTTTCTTCGGCCCAGCCCTCTTCGGCCTGCCGGTCACCGCGATCACGGACGTCAACTTCACCGGGGCGAATCTCGACGGGGCCAACCTGGCCAGGAGCTATCGGAAAGCGGTGACCGACGCGGACATGCGCAGCGCCACCTGGATCGGCGCCAACCTCTCCGGGCAGAACTTCAGCAGAGGCTGGAATCTGGCGGGAATCAATCTGACGAAGACGACCCTGTCCGGGGTCAGATTCGGCGGCGCCACCCTGACCGGCGCCAACTTCACCGAGGCAACGCTGACCGGCCTGCTGGGCGCCAGGAACGCCGACTTCACCGGTGTCAGCGACGCCGATTTGGTCAGCGCCGTGTGGACCGGCGCCAACCTGACCACGTTGGACTTCAGCAACCGCGACTTGCGCAACATCAACTGGGGTGCCTTCGCCGACCAGCCCCGGGTGAACCTCGCCGGCGCTGTCTTGAACAACACCCGTCTGGATGATGCCTGGCTACTGAACGCTGATCTGGGGGGCGCGGTCCTGACGAACTCGGACCTGAGCGGGGTGCAGGCCGCCGGAGCGAACTTCTTCAACGCGAACCTCAACGGGGTCGATTTCACCAATGCGGACCTGAGCAACGCCGATCTGCGGGGCGCCCAGGTGCAGGGTGTGACGTGGACGAACTGCACCTGCCCGGACGGGGAGTTGGCCCCTGATTCCGGTTGTGTCGGGTAGGACGGGCCGT
>SYAB01000489.1 GCA_005787665.1 Actinomycetota bacterium | reverse complement strand
GGCTGTCCCGGCAGGCAGCCCAGTGGGTAGCCCTCGGCGACCGCCGCGTCCCGGTCCGCCCCGATGTAGAGCGGTTTGACGACGATGCCCTCCGGGGTGTGCCAGTCCCACTGCTCGGGCGCGTATCCATGGACGCGGGCGGCCCGCTGGGTGTGGTCAGCCGCCGCAGCCGGAGTGGGCGCGGGAAGCGGGGCGTCGCCGTGCAGCGGGACATCGGCGAAGCTCGGCACGAGGGCAGCCCCGGAACGGGCCTCGGAACGGGTCACCGTCATGCCCCCAATCGGGTCAGTAGCGCCGAAAGCACTTCCACCGCATCAATTTTCGCGGTCAGATAGCCATCCGGCCGGAACTCGGCGGGAACATCGGCCAGAGCCTTCTCCGGACCGGCGAGAAAAATCAGTTCGAGGCCGGCGTCGCGGGCCGCAGGAATGACGGCGGCCACCTCGGAACCGTATCGGGAATCGGTTCCGCAGACTACCGCGACACTCACCGCGGCGTCGCCTACCGCGTCGGCGATCTGGTCGGGTTCGACGGTGCCGGGGTTGACGGCCTCGATCCCGGCACAGGCGAGCAGATTCGCCGCGAACGTAGCCCTCGCGTTGTTCTCGGCCAGCGGCCCGAGCGGGAGCAGCAGCACCCGCGGAAGGCCTCCGGTGCGGTCACGATAGGCGTCGGCCCGATCGCGCAGTTCCTCGAAATCCGCGGCGTAGCGTGCACCCCCGAACGCTGTGCCGGACTGCGGGAGAGGTGCCTCGGCGAGGTTGGGAAACTCGTTGACGCCGGTGATCGCGCTGCGGCGGTGAGCGATGTCGCCGGCCCGGCGGGCCCGGATCGCATCGATCTGGGCCGCCACATGGTCGACGGCCTGCCGGAAGCCGCCGCGGGACTCGATCGCCTGGAAGTGCGACCAGGTCTGCGCGGCAAGGGTTTCGGTCAGTTCCTCGACGTACCACGAGCCTCCGGCGGGATCGAGGACCCGGCCGAGGTGGGACTCCTCGAGCAGCAGCAACTGGGTGTTGCGGGCCATGCGGCGGGCGAAATCCGCGGTCACACCGGGGAATCCGCCCGGGATCGCACTGTCGAACGGCAGGACCTGCACGGTATCCGCTCCCCCGACCCCGGCACCGAATGCGGCGACGGTGGTGCGCAGCATGTTCACCCACGGATCCCGCTGGGTCATCATCGCCGCCGACGTGACCGCGTGCAGCCGAAGAGCGCCGCAGTCGGGGTGACCCAGCGCCTCGGCCACCCGGCCCCACACCTGTCGGGCGGCGCGACACTTCGCGATCGCCATGAACTGGTCGTCGTCGGCGACCAGCCGGACACTGATCTGGCCGAGCGCGTCGGCGACCGAGATACCGGACTCGGTCAGCAGGCGCAGGTAGTCGGCCGCGGCCGCCAACACGCCGGCAAGCTCCCAGCAGGCACTGGCGCCGCGTTCGTGAAACGCCGGGCCGTCCACGGTGATCGCCCGGATGCCGCGCCTTCCCGCGATATCGGCTGCGACCGAGACCACCTCCTGCAGCGGTGGCGCCGGGCGCCCGCTGAGGTGCGCGGTCAGCGGGTCGGCACCGAGGTCGATGGACAGCAACGCCTCGGCAGCCCCGTCCGCCCCGGCCACCAGGGGCAGCAGTGCCTCCGCGGCGGAACCGAAATCGGCTCCGGCAGCAAGGATGACCGGTGCAAGTTCGAGGTACACACCCGCCAGCCAGCGATCGAGTTCGGCGGGCGCGATCCCGGGTGGTCCCACGCCGGACTCGCCGACCCGCAGCACCAGAGCGCTGACTCCCTCGGTCAACGACTCCAGAACGGCGGCGTTACCATCGGCCGCCGTGCCGGCGAAGCCGGGTGCGGGGAACTCCCCGGCCACCTTCCACCCGGCCAGCACGTCGCGGTCGCGGTCGGCGCCCCGCACGAAGGGCCACTCTCCCGGCAGCGGGGCCTCCGGCAGGGCGTCGAGGGCGGTGTAGAGCGCACGGATCGGAAAGCCCTCGTACGTCGGGGTATCCAGCAGGCGCTCCGGCTCGTCGGCGAGCTCCGCAAGATCCCGGCGGCTGTTCCTGGCCAGCACGTCGGCGACCGAGCGGCGCCACCGGGCGCGGCCCTGTTCGGGGTCTTCCGCCTCCACTGTGGACACCGCAACTCCTTCGCGGCGGCACTCGCCGCCCGCCCCCTGAGGCTAATTGATCGCCTGCCCACCGCCCCGGCGGCCCGCCACCGGTTCGGCCCGTAACCTTGACGGTCGTGACCTCATCGATGTTGAGGCGTGGCCGCAGCACCGTGCGCAGCGTGGGTTCGGCGATCGCGGCCAGCGCCAGGCAGGTGAGCCGCACCCGTATCGCGGTGACCGCGATCGCGGTCCTCGCGCTGGCGTCGGTGGCGCTGCTGGTTCCGCTGCCCACCGCGGTGCAACTGCGCGACTGGGCGAGCTCGCTGGGCCCCTGGTTCCCGCTGGCGTTCCTCGGCGCGCACATCGTCATCACCGTGCTGCCCTTCCCCCGGACCGCCTTCACCCTGTCGGCGGGCCTGTTGTTCGGTCCGGCGCTCGGGGTGGTCCTGGCAGTGGCGGCCAGCACCGTCAGCGCGGTCCTGGCGCTGTGGCTGGTGCGCGGTTTCGGGTGGCAGCTCGGCAGGTTGGTGAGCCACCCGGGGGTCGAGTCGCTGGACGCCCGGCTGTCGCAGCGGGGCTGGCCCGCGGTTCTGTCGTTGCGGTTGATCCCCGCGGTGCCGTTCTCGGTGCTGAACTACGCCGCCGGCGCCTCGGCCGTGCGGGTGCGGCCCTATCTGCTGGCGACGCTGGCAGGGCTGATTCCCGGCACCACGGCGGTGGTCATCTTGGGCGATGCGCTGACCGGCGAAGTCGACCCACTGCTGGTGCTGGTGTCGCTGTGCACCGCGGCGGTAGGAGTTGCCGGACTGGTCTACGAGACCCGGGACTACCGGCGCCAGAGTGACCGGTGACCGGTCA
This sequence comes from Actinomycetota bacterium, assembly GCA_005787665.1. Next base: position 811 of record SYAB01000489.1, on the reverse strand, counting down.
GAGCAGCCGGGTCAGAGGACGCCGAGATGGATGGTGGCATCCGGGATGTTGCAGCGTTTACGCATAGCGAACCCCGGCCCGCGGATAGCGTCGATCTCCGCCTGGGTCTGCGGGTTGGCAGCCAGGTAACTCTGGATCGTGCTGATGGCCGTGTCGGTCGGCTGACCCTGCACGTTGCTGAACACGACGTTGACGTCAGGATGGGTGAGGAGGTACCCGGCAATCCCGGCCGCGACCTGGCTCTCCACCGCGGCGATGTCGGCCGCCGAGCAACCGGGCACGATATCGGCTGCCGCGGGTGCGGCGAGTCCGAGCAGGACGCCGCCGGCGCCCAGAAGTGCTGCCGCAGCGCGACGCGCCGTGAAGATATGAGTCATGAGGCTCCCTGGGTCCGTTGTCCGCGGCTAGCTTAGGTCAGCACGGCGCCGTCCTCCACTCGCGGGGCGGGATTGGCGTCGGTAGACTGCCCGACACACGACCCTAAGGACAAGATCACATGAACCGAACACGGCAGTTCCTGGCTGTTCTCGCCGGCGGTATCGGAACCGCGACCGCACTGCTGGGCGCGCCGACCGCAGTCGCTGCTCCCGATGGCGGCGGCGGCCCCAACAATCCGCTGCTACCGACCTGCGAGGTAGAGGGCGGCAGCGCTGTCATCGGCGGTCAGACCACCGACTGCGCGAGCCCGGGCAATTCTCAGATCACCGCCACACCGAACGACCTCGGCATGATGGGCGGCTATGGAGGTTTCTGGGGCTTCGGCGGCTGGTGACCGGGCACTAACCCGACGGCGGAGTCTGCGTCGGCTCGG
>SYAB01000488.1 GCA_005787665.1 Actinomycetota bacterium | reverse complement strand
GGTCAACGACAGCCGCGGCTTCTACACCAGCCGCGTCATCGGCACCTTCATCAACGAGGCGCTGGCCATGCTGGGCGAGGGTGTCGAGCCCGCGTCCATCGAGCACGCCGGTTCGCAGGCCGGCTACCCGGCCCCGCCGCTGCAGCTGTCCGACGAGCTCAACATGGAGCTGATGCACAAGATCGCCGTCGCTTCCCGCAAGGGCGTCGAGGACGCGGGCGGCACGTACGCGGCGCACCCGGCAGAGGCCGTGGTGGAGAAGATGATCGCCCTCGGTCGGCCCTCGCGGCTTTCCGGTGCCGGCTTCTACGAGTACGTCGACGGCAAGCGCACCCAGCTGTGGCCGGGCCTGCGCGAGGAGTTCAAGTCGGGTAGCTCCACGATTCCGCTGCAGGACATGATCGACCGCATGCTGTTCGCCGAGGCGCTGGAGACCCAGAAGTGCTTCGACGAGGGCGTGATCGAGACGACGGCGGATGCCAACATCGGCTCGATCATGGGCATCGGCTTCCCGCCGTGGACCGGTGGCGCCGCCCAGTTCATCACCGGCTACCCCGGCGGCAAGGACGGCTTCGTGGCCCGGTCCAAGGAGTTGGCTGCCAAGTACGGTGACCGCTTCAACCCGCCGGCGTCGCTGCTGACGTAACGGCACGATCAGACGCAAAGGTCCTCGGAACATCTGAGTTTCGGGGACTTTTGTGTCTGCCCGTCAGAACGGCGGCGGATCGTCGCAGTGGGCCGCGGCGAGTTCGGCGTTCCGCGCCTCGCGAGCGCTCTGGTTCTGCCGGCGTTCGGCGGCAATTCGGCGGGCGCGGTATTCAGCTCGGGTGTGCTCGCGGCGCGGCATCATCGCGCAGCGTTCGGCGGCGTGGTCGTCCGGTCCCGGTCCGGGCTCGGTCAGCCTGCCGGTCGGTCGGCACAGGCCCGGGAACAGCACGGTGCTGCCCGGCAGGGTGACGTAGCTGTCGCCCGCCGGGGACTTCCAGAGGACTGTGCCGTCGGGGAGTTGCGTGTCGTGCCAGCCCCAAAAGGTCTTGACCAGATGATGAACGCGGCAAAGGCATTTCAGGTTCGACGCGTGTGTTCGGCCACCCTCGCTGTACGCCACGGTGTGGTCGATGTCGGACTCGGTGGCCGGCCGGTCGCAGCCGGGGAAGCGGCACGTCATGTCGCGGCAACGGACGAAATCGGCGAGCGCCCGCGATGGTGTGTAGCCGGATTCCGGCGCGGCGTCGCCGGGGTGGGTCAGCGGCATCAGCATCGCCGAACGCGCCAGGTGCTCGAGGAGTTCGGGCGGAATGAGCCCATCGGCGCCCTGCGTCATACCGAACGCGCCGTCTCCCGCCTCGGCGACCACATGGACCACCACCGCACTGGCAGCCTTCCCGCCGGCGGGGCAGTCGCTCCGGTCGCAGTGGCAGCCCAGCCGGTCACCGCCCGCGGCGAGAATGCCCAGCGCGTCGGCCCGGCGCTGATCGGTGGTGCGCGGATCTTGATCGCACACCGTTGCTGCGAGAGCGGTCAGTCGCTTGTCGAGTGCCTCTCCGTCGGTGTTCCACAGAGTGCCGTGGATTTCGGCAATTCCGTTGTCGCCCATACCGATCCACACGTCTCGGTCGGTCTGCCGGTCCCGGCGGTGCCGTACGGCGTCCGCGTCGGCGCGTGCGACGATCGTGTCGATGTACCCGGCGAGCCGGCCCGGGGTCAGCGACGGCCATCGCGGTGCCTTGACGGACAATTCCCTGTCGACGGCCGCGAGGATCTCGGCGTCGTTGATGAGGTCGGTGCGGTAGACCATGGTCTGGAACAGCCGGAAGTCCACCTCGCCGGCGAGGAATGCCTCGGCCACCCTGGGCAACCGCTCCCGCATGGCGCGCGCGTAGTTGAGGTAGCTGCCCGCGCGACCCTGGCTGACACACAGCGCCGCGGCGACCTCGGCCGTCACCGAGGCGTGGACGTCGACCACCCAGTCCTCCCGATCGCCGCTCTCCCGAAGCCGTGTTTCCCACACATCTGCGATGGCGTCCAACCGCCGCGCGGCAGCCCGGTTCTCCACGCGTGACCACCGTTGGACCCGTTCCACCAGGGACCGGGTTTCGGCGGTGTCCTCCGCGACAAAGAAGTGCTCTTCTGGTTCGAACATGCTTTCGATTATTGCGCATCCCTCTGACAACAAATGTCCCCGCCCAGATACCCCAGGACTGCTGTGCCCCCAGGTCCGCGGCGAGCTCAAACGTGAAGTGCCGCCGGCGGCGACGGTCAGATCGCCGCGCATCCCAGCGTCTCGGCGAAGCTTCGTTGTCCGGCATCGCGGGATGCGAACGCCTTCGGCTCCCCGGAGTTGAGCAGTGGCGGGATCACGATCGTGGCGACCGCCAGGTGCCAGGCGTCCATTGCCCGCAGCGCATGCCGGCGCACCAGGTCCAGTGCGTGGCGTTCGACGTGCTCCTGCGCAGCGGTCAGCACGGTCACCGGCCCGGCAAGGTCGCTGTCGAGCAAGGCCAGTAGTCCCTTCTCGTCGGCACGGCCCCGCCGCACCGCACGGATCAGAGCACCGTAGACCTCGACTCGGGTCCAACTGCCGGTAACCAGGGCGATCGCCGGATCAGCCAGCAGGGCGACCGCCCGATCATGTCCGGTCTCATCGGCGAGGTACGCCCGGGCCGGCACCGAGGGGTCGACGTCGGCGCTCCGCTGCAGGCCGCACTTCAGGCTGAACGGGCTCTCCTGGAAGCTCTCCAGGCGTTCGGTATTCCACGGGTTTCGATGCGCGCGTGAGGATGTGGTCGATAGCGAGTTGCGCGATCCAAACTCGGCTCAGCTCAGGCCAGGCATCACGATGGGCAGGCCAACCTCCGAGGCGGCCGCAGCCAGCCGCTTGTCGTAGGTGACCAGTGCGGCCAGGCTCGCCACCGACGCTGCGACGGTCGCGGTCGCGAGATGGATCGCATCCAGCGATCGCAGGCCTGGATCTTGGAAGGACGCCGCCGTGGTGCGGACAACGTCATCGATCTCGAAAAGGTCTAGTCGGGCCATGGCAGCGGGGATCGAAGCCAGTTGTTCGAGCCGGCCTGACCGGATGATCGCGCGGGCAAGTTCCACCTCGACCAATGCCGAAGAAATCCAGGGTATTTCGGTGCGATCATCGAGCCAGTTCGCCAAGGCGTCCGACTGCGGCTCGGCGTTGACCAGCTTCACCACGGCAGACGTGTCGAGGTAAATCACCGTCAGTAGCGTTCCTCGTCACGGAGCGCCCGAAGATGTTCGCCTACCTCTTGTCCGGCGCCGCCCTCTGTGCCGGCCTTGGGTCGGGGTGCGGGACCGTGGACCGTCGCCGGCCGCACCCGCCCCGCACCGACCAGATCGTCGAGAGGTCCAGCGGATGCGGGCACGATGCGGGCGATCACCGCGCCGCGCTCGGTCACGGTGATCTCTTCGCCCGCTTTGACTCGTGCGAGCACGCGGGCGGTCTCCTGGTTGAGGACGCGAACAGGGACGTCAGCCACACCGCCAGTGTAGTGCGTGAACGTACTACATAGCGCATGTCAGCTAACTCAGCGGTCCTGCGGCGGCGACCCTGCGTCGCAGTCGCGAAGGGCCTGGCTCAGCCCGGCGCGGCGGGTGATCCCCAACCTGCGGAACAGCCTGGACAGGTGGGCGTCGACGGTGCGCGGGGAGAGGCTCAGTTGGGCGGCGATCTCCTTGGAGGTCGCGCCCGTGGCGGCGAGCTCGGCGATCCGGCGCTGCTGAGCGCTCAGCGGTGCGGACTCTTCCAGGCCCCGTTTCGACGAGGCCCCCGCCGCCCGCAGTTCGGCGTGCGCCCGCCCGGACCACGGGGCCGCGCCCAGACGCTCGAAGCGGGCCGCGGCCTCACCCAGGGTGGTCCGGGCCTCAGTGAGGCGCCGCGCCCGCCGAAGCCACATGCCGTATGCCAGTTCGATCCTGGCGTGCTCGAAGGGGAATTCGGCGGCGTCGGGGTGGGCGAGTGCGGACTGGTAGTGCGCCTCGGCGTCGCAGTCCGGTGCCGTCATCGCTGAGACCGCCGCACTCACCGCCGCCCCCCGCGGTGAGACATCAGTGAGGTTGAGGCGGACCGCCCGGGCCGCGAGGTCCCGGGCCTCCTCGATGCGTCCGGTGTGCACGGCCGCCTCGACAGCGTCGAGCAGGTCCTCGGCCATGTCGTGCCCGCCGTTGTAGCGGGTCGTTCCGGAGTCGTACGGGGGGTTGATCCTGCTTGCCGCGCGGTAGGCGGCTTCGTAGTCCGCCTCGGCAAGGCCGACCCGTGCCTCGATGCGGTCCGCGGCTTCGGTGAGCCGGTGCAGGCCCCGTGGGTTCGACCAGGCGCGGACTTCGGCGGCGTACCCGCGGGCGGTGGCAACCTCGCCGCGCCCGGCGGCCAGCACCCCCAGGTCGGCGAGCACCTGCTGGCGCCGCAACTGACTGCACTCGATCCGCTCCGCCATCTGCAGGCAGTCCGCTCCGACCTGTTCGGCCCCCTGCCAGTCCCCGGCGGTGATCAAATCCACTAACACGACGCGTCCGCATTCGATCGCGTCAACGGACGGACCCTGCTCGCGCAGCCGCGCGAAGGCCGAGTGAAGTGGAGCGCGAAACTCGGCCATGGCGCCGACGCAGTACGCCGGGAACGACAGCAGCGCCAGTCGCTGCGCGGACAGGTTCGGAAGCACCGGCAGGTATCCGCGGAGCATAGAGCGGACGGCGTCAGCGGTTTCGGCGAAGTCGGCGACGCCGGTTCGGTACAGCGAGACCGCTGGATCCAACCGGTCGGCGAGGGGCTGCAGGGCAGCGTTGGTCTGCTGCCGGTAGCGCTCGGTGTCGGCGTAGTTGGTGATCGACACCAGCAGATAGACCAGCCGGTTCACCGTCTTGTCGTCCAGGGCGTTCGCTTCGGCCAGGGCGCGCAGGATCCGCCGGTGGGTGGAGATCACCTCGCCGTCGGTGTGAAATGCCCGGTAGGACTCGGCCAGGACAGCCAGCGGCGAGTCCCTCTCGTCGGTCGCGGCGGTCTCCAGCAGGTCCTCCGCCCCGCCGGGCCGGTCAGCCCGCGCGGCGAGGAAGACCGCGTCGGCCAGCAGTGCGGCCCGACGGTCCGGTTCGGTGCTGAGGGTGGCGGCCTTGTGCAGCCATTGGGCGCCGACTGACAATCCACCACGGCGAATCGACAGCTTCGCGGCCGCGGCGAGCACCTCGGCCACGTCCTGGTCGGGTTCGGTGGTCGCCGCCGCCAGGTGCGCGGCGCGGCGCACCAGCACGTCGTGGTAGAGCCGGGCAAGATCGCGGTGGGCGTCTCGACGGTCCTGCGGGTCGGCCTGGTGAATCACCGCCGCACGCACGAGAGGGTGGCGAAAGACGTTCTCTCCCAACGGGTCAATCATCAGCAGCCCGGCCTTGACCGCGGGCGCGGTGTTTCGCATGACGTACCGGGCGCCGGTTGACGACGGCAGACCGCCCGCCAGACCGTCGAGCGCCGCACGGAGCAATTCGTTGCGCACTCCCGCGTCGAGCTCGTCCAGGCGGGCACCGAACACCGCGACCAGTCGATCTGTGAGCGGAAGGTTTCCCAACCCTTCGTCGGGCCGGTCGTCGGACCGGCCGCTGTAGCGCGGGAGTTCGGCCAGCGCCAAGGGATTGCCCTCCGCTGCCGCCAGGATTTCCGTTGCGGCGGCCGCGGACAACTCAACACCGGCCCGTTGCAGCAGCCGCACCGCATCGTCGGTATCCAGCGGACCCAGCAGCAGGTCGGTCCAGCCCGCGGCGGGAAACGCCGACTCGTCGGTGGTTCGGCGGGAGGCGATGATCCGCACCGCCGGGTCGGCGAGGCGCCGGCCGGCCGCGGCCAGCACCTGCGCGCTGACTCCGTCCAGCCAGTGCGCGTCGTCGGCCACCACCAGAACGGGCCGGCTGCGTCCGGCCGCCGACAGCAGGTTCAGCACTGCCGTCGCCAGCGGCAGGACCACCACCGTCGAGTCCGGTTCGCCACCGCAGACCGGCGCCAGCGTGACGCGGTCCCGCTCGCCCAACCCGGCCTGGAATTCCTCCAGGGCGGACACCAGCTGATTGAGCCCGCCCAATGCGTAGGACGCCTCGGCCTCGACACCCAGGATCCGGACGACTCGCCAGCCGTCGGCGGCGAGGGCGCAGAACGCCTCGATCAACGCGGTCTTGCCGACGCCGGGCTCGCCGGATACCACCACCGCCGGCCCGGTGACATCGGTCAGGGTTCGTCCGAGCTGGGACAACTCGGCGTGCCGGCCCACGAAACCGTTGGTCCAGGGCATGGGCCCGATTATCGGGGATCGGGGGCGCAATGCAGTAGTTTCACCGATCCCTGGGGTGGGTGCGACGGGCTAGCGTCGCGAGGTGAGTATCTCTACAGCCTCGGATGCGTCTGGTCCGGAGCCCGCCGCAGGCCGTACCGCACGCGGCCGAGGCCCGCGAGGGCGCCGTCAGCCGTATGCCTGGCTGGGGGTTAGTGCAGTTGGTCTGGGCGTGGGTGTGTGTGCGGCGCTGAGCGTGGGTGTGGGGGTTGCTCAGGCTGATGGTGCGCGGGGGGATTCCTCGGTGTCGGGGTCGGGTTCGTCGCGCTCGGCGGAGTCGCCTTCCTCGGGGTCGGTGTCGGCGGGGCCTGAGAAAACCGGCCCGACCTTATCGCGGCGGGCGGGTGCGGTGCCCGGATCGCGGGCGGGCAGGGCGTCGGGCGGGGCGTCGGCGCCGGTGTCGGCGCGCCCGGCGGGCGCTGCCCGCGT
>SYAB01000487.1 GCA_005787665.1 Actinomycetota bacterium | reverse complement strand
GTTCTGCTGTGGTGGCGAGACGGTGACGGCGACCTGGTGGACCGGTTGATGGACGCGATCACGCCGTTGGCCGAGGACGGCGTCATCTGGGTGCTGACGCCCAAGACCGGCAAGCCGGACCATGTCCCACCGGCCGATATCGCCGAAGCTGCGCCCACCGCCGGGCTGATGCAGACTTCGTCGGCGAATCTGGGCGACTGGAGCGCCAGTCGGCTGGTACAACCGAAATCTAAAGCAGCTGGGAGGCATTCATGACACTTGCAGTCGGTACCGAGGCACCGGACTTCACCCTCAAAGATCAGGATGGCCAGCCCGTCGCCCTCAGCGACTTCCGGGGCAAGAAGAACGTGTTGCTGGTGTTCTTCCCGCTTGCATTCACCGGCATCTGCCAGGGTGAGCTCGACGAGGTCCGGGACAACCTGCCCGACTACGACAACGACGACACCGCGACCCTGGCCGTCTCGGTGGGGCCGTCGCCGACGCACAAGATCTGGGCCACCGAGAGCGGCTTCACGTTCCCGGTGCTGTCGGATTTTTGGCCGCACGGCGCGGTTGCCCAGGCCTACGGCGTATTCAACGACGACGCGGGTTTCGCCAACCGCGGCACGTTCGTCATCGACCGATCCGGTGTGGTCCGCTTCGCCGAGATGAATCAGCCTGGCGAGGCCCGTGATCAGAAGGTATGGACCGAGGCGCTGTCGGCGCTGAAGTCCTGATGCGCTCGGGCGTGTAGCTCAGGGGTAGAGCTCTGGTTTTACACACCAGCGGTCGGGGGTTCGAAACCCTCCGCGCCCACAATCATCGACCGATTTCAGTGGTACACCAGACCGTCGGCAAAGGGGCGCCCATGTCCACGGCAGCAAAACTGCCCGCCGGAGTCATCGCTGGCTTCCTCGCGGCGACATCTCTGCTCCTTGCGGCCTGCAGTGCAACGTCCCAGACGGTCACGGAGACCTGTGACCAACCTGCTTCAGGCGGGGCCTGGAACCGCTTGGACAAATGTGTGCTCGAATCCCAAGTGCGATCACAGCTGTCCACCGAAGTCGGCCGGCAGGTGCCGCCGATTTCCTGCCCGGACGAGATTGACGCCGATCTCGGGGCAACGACGACGTGTACCTTCACCGGCGCCGAGGGCACCTTCAATGTCATGGTCACGGTCACCGATGTGAAGTGGGGCGACATGACCCTAGAGGATGGAACCCCGGGAAATTTCGTGAGTGGGAACGCTGAGTTCGATATCACGGTGGCCGACAAACCCAACCCGTGAGTGGTGGGCCGGGGCCGGTGCTGGCTGCGTCCCGCGACGTCGGAACTCGAATAGGATCGCTGACTATGGAGATGCGATGGCAGCCGCCGTCCCAACCGCCGCCGCCGTTGCCGCCGCCGCCCACCAAAAGGGCGTGGTTGCCGGCGGCGATCATCGGTGCGGCGATCGTCGCTGCGGGCGGTCTGGTCGCGGCGGCGGTGATCCTCACCGGCGACGGGACTCCCGCCGGGGCCCGAACGACGTGCCAGGCTTGGACCTCGACGAGGGATACCCTTCGGGCTATTCCTGCGCTGCCGACGGGCTGGAACTTCAACACCCCGAATATCGACAACTACATCAGGATCCAGAACGCCCCGGTGGACAGGGCCCTGGACCTGTTTGAACCCGAGATCGCCGCCGAGCCTGCCGATGTGGCCGCGGCGGCCCGGGAATACGTGGCGGCGCGTCGTGGACAGATGCAGGCCCTGACCGACCGCACCTACGTTCCCGCCGACGGGGCCTCGGTGGATCTGGCCCTCGATCGGCTGAACCAACTCTGCGGCATTAAGACGGCCGGTCAACCGCTCTGAGCTGCCGCCGATCGGCGAGCGCGAATCCCCAGGGCAGTTCGAGACGATTACGCTCCAGCAGTTCGGCGTCGGCGAGAACCGAGCCGATGTCGGCGTCGGCGACGATGACGCCGTCGTTCATCACCACGGCGCGGTCGCAGAGCTGGGCGGCATAGGGCAGATCGTGCGTCACGATCAGCAGGGTCGAGTCGAGCGCCAGCAGAGTCTCGGCGAGTTCACGGCGGGCTACCGGATCAAGGTTGGCCGACGGCTCGTCGAGGACCAGAACTTCCGGTTGGCAGGCAAGCACGGTGGCCAGCGCCGCGCGGCGACGCTGTCCGGCGGACAGGTGTGCGGGGCTGCGGTCGGCGTGCTCGGTCAGCGACATCGCCTGCAGCGCGGCGCTAACCCGGTCGGTGAGATCCTGGCCGCGAACACCAAAATTCGCCGGCCCGAAGGCCACGTCTTGGGCGACCGTCGTCATGAACAACTGATCATCGGGATCGGAGAAGACCAGTCCCACACGTTGCCTGATTTCGCGGAAGTTGCGGCGCACGACCGGAATTCCGCCGATTTCCAGAGTGCCCGACGATGCCGTAAGCACACCATTGAGATGCAGCATCAAAGAGGTCTTGCCCGCGCCGTTGGGGCCGAGTATCGCAACCCGCTCGCCGGTGGCGACGGTGAGATCGATGCCGTTCAGGGCCCGGTGGCCGTCCGGGTAGCTGTACCGCAGACCCTCGATGCGGACCGCCGGTGTCATCGCCACATCCACGCCGACGCTGCCACCAAAACAGCGGCGGCAACGGGCAACATGGCTGTCGCCCAGACGTGCGACGATACGCCTGGTGCACCGTTGATCAGCGGTGGGACCTTGCCGTCGTAGCCGCGCGACACCATCGCCAGGTAGACGCGCTCGCCGCGCTCGTAGGACCTCAGAAACAGCGTGCCGACACTTTTCGCGATCGCACCACCCTGGTGCAGTGCGCGCGGCGAATCACCGCGGGACATCCGGGCCAACCGCATCCGGCTCGCCTCGGCGGCGAGCACATCGATGTAGCGGATCATCAACGACAGCACGGAGGTTAGCAGCGCCGGCATACCGAGGCGCGAGAGCGCCGCCGGCAGCTCGCGAGCCGGTGTGGTGGCCGCCACCGTCAACGACGCGGCCACCCCGAGCGTGCCTTTGATGACGATGCCCCACGCCGCGTACAGACCCGGCACCGATAGCGAAAGCCCGGCGAACTCGGCTCGCGGTGCGCCGTCGGCGAACGGGAGCAGCACCGCCAGCACCAGAAACGGCACCTCGATCGCCATCCGCGGCAGCATCCAGGTCACTGGGATCCGGGCCAGTCGCCAGATCGCGACCAGGATCAGCGCGTAGACCCCGAAGGACCAGAATGCCTCCCTGGGCGTGGCCACGACCGCGAGGACGAAGAGTGCCAACCCGACGATCTTGACCTCGGCCGGTACCCGGTGAACCGGGGAAGAGCCGTCGCGATAGAGCGGATGTGAGTGGCCGCCGCCCACGCTCAGCTCCCCGTGGTCGGGCGCGGTCCCCGGCGTGCGCGGGTGATCAGCCGTACCACTGCGCCGGTCAGCACCAGGGTGAGCAGTACTCCGATGACGCCGGCGATGCCGCCGGTTCCGGCACCACCGGCCAGTGTGTAGTCGGCCAGCGGCGAGGCCGCCAGCGGATGGTCGGTCGCACTCTGGGCGATGCACTGCCCGGTGAGTTGCTCGACTCCGTTGTTGTCGATCACCTCGCAGCCGCGCAGGGTCGCCGAATCGAGTCCGTCGGGGCTAGGGCTTGCCAGGTAGGACACGCCGCCGGCGATGAGCAACGTGATGACCGCGAAGATGATCCAAAACGCCGATCGCCGGGGGGCGCGATCCTTCCCGGTCACGAACCCACCGCCGCGCCGGTACGGCTGGTCCGCAGCAGAGACACCAGATCGGGTCGAGCCCTGGCCACCGCCATCACCGTCAGCGCGGTGATCACGCCCTCGCCGGCACCGATCACAATGTTCGTGCCGAGCATGTAGGGGATTACCGAGTGCAGCGATGCACCCGCAGCGCCGCCGATTGAATACTCGATCACGAAACCCAATGCTGCGCAGACTGTTCCGATCATCGCCGC
>SYAB01000486.1 GCA_005787665.1 Actinomycetota bacterium | reverse complement strand
GTGGATTGCGCCGGCGCTGGCTGCCCATGAACAGCGCCATGATCGCCACCGATCCGATGTCCGAAAGTCTCTGGCGCACAATTGGCTGGGAGGGGCGGGAGACCCTCGGGGATTTGGCACACGGATTCTTCTACGCCCAGCGCACCGCCGATGACCGCATCGCCATCGGTGGCCGCGCGGTGCCCTACCGCTACGCCTCGCGCATCGACCACGATGGCGCCGTCGGTCAGCACACCATTGACTACCTCACCGGGGTGCTCAACACCGTGCTGCCGCAGACGCGGGGTGTGCCGATCGCGCACGGCTGGTGCGGAGTGCTGGCCGTACCGCGAGACTGGACTGCCGGGGTTGCGTTTGACCCTTCCAGCGGTCTGGGAGAGGCCGGCGGATACGTCGGGCATGGTGTAACGGCTACCAACCTCGCCGGCCGCACCCTGGCAGATCTGGTGCTCAAGCGTTCCACCGCGCTGACGGAGTTGCCGTGGGTGGACCACCGCTCGAAAACCTGGGAACCCGAACCCCTGCGCTGGCTCGGTGTGCAGGGCCTGTACTCCGCTTATAAGCTCGCCGACCGCCACGAGGCCGGCGGCCGTTCGGCGACCTCGCCCATCGCCACACTCGCCGATCGAATCACCGGGCGCCCCTAGGCGTTTCGCCGTGCCGAGCCAGCAAGCATCAGAGCGCACGCTAACGTTCCCGGGACCGGTCAGTCCCGGCCACACGCTTGTCCCGCACCGCCGCGGACCACACGATCCGTGCTTCCAGATCGATACCGATGGTGCGATCTGGCGTACCAGCTTGCAGTCCAGCGGGCCGGTGACCGCTCGCATCTCCCGCGCCGCAACTGACGCTGTGCGATGCCAGGCGTGGGGCGAGGGTGCCGAAGAGTTCATCGCCGCCCTTCCCGCATTACTCGGCGTCGACGACGATGCCACCGGCTTCCTGCCGACCCATCCGACCGTCACGGCCGCGGCTAACCGCGCTCGTCATCTGCGGATCGGGCGGACGGCACGCGTGCTGGAGGCTCTCATACCGGCGGTGCTGGAGCAGCGCGTCCCAGGCGTCGATGCATTCCGGTCCTGGCGACTGCTCGTCACCAAGTACGGCACCCCCGCGCTCGGACCCGCACCCGCGATGATGCGGGTGCCGCCGTCCGCCCAGGCGTGGCGCGCTATCCCGTCATGGGAGTTCCACCGGGCCAACGTGGATCCCGGCCGTGCCCGCACGCTGAGCGGTTGCGCGCAGCGCGCCGATTCCCTAGAGCGCCTCGTCGCCCGCCCGCCCGCCGAGGCCCGCGAAGCACTTATGTCCCTGCCCGGGGTTGGGGTGTGGACGGCCGCCGAGACCGCTCAGCGTGCGTTCGGCGATGCCGACGCGCTATCGGTCGGCGACTACCACGTGTCGAAGATGGTCGGTTGGACGCTGATCGGGAGGCCCATCGACGATGCCGCCATGGTGGATCTGCTCGAACCGATGCGCCCACACCGATATCGGGTCGTCCGACTGCTCGAGGTCAGTGGCCTAGCCTACGAACCCCGCCGCGGACCCCGACTGCCGGTCCAGCGGATCAGTGGGTTGTGACCTCTGCCGGAACGTCCCTGCGGCCGAACAGCCCCCGATAGGCCCACCCGGCGAGCGCGGCACCTACCAGTGGTGCCAGCCAGAACACCCAGAGTTGGCCAGGTGCTCCGGCGCTATTGAAGAACGCGACGCCGGTCGAGCGCGCCGGATTGACCGAGGCATTAGAGATCGGGATCGCGATCAGGTGGATCACGGTGTAGGTCAGGCCGATGGTTAACGCGGCGAACCCGGTGAGCCGTTGGTGATCGGTGACGCGCAGGAACACCAGGAGGAAGATGAACGCCAGAACGATCTCAGCGACCAGCACCGAGGTCAACGAATAGTAGAAGGGCGAATTCGAGCCGTAGCCGTTGGCGGCCATGTTTCCGACCGGGGTCCAGTTCGGCCGGCCGTGACCGATGAGGACGATCACGCCGCCGCCGAGGACCGCCCCGGTGATCTGGGCCAGCCAGTACTTGAACACCGACGACCACTCCAGATGGCCCGCAATAGCGGCCCCGAACGTGACGGCGGGATTGAAGTGCCCACCGGAGACGCCGCCGAGCGCGTAGACCCCGGCCATCGCGGCCAGGCCGAAGGCCAGGGCTATGCCGGTGTAGCCGATGCCGGCCGAGAAGTCGCCCGCCGGGTCCGCGGCGAACACCGCGGCACCGCAACCGGCGAGCACCAGCCAGAAGGTACCGATCAACTCCGCTGCCAACCGGCGCGCCATTCCAGGAGCCGTCATGGGTGAAATCATGCCGAATCCCCCTATTGGCCGTGCACCCTCCGCCGTGATTAGGTTCACCTAATTTGGTATCTTCGGCCCTGGTTGCCTATCGTTTCCCTACCTGTTGCAGACCACAGAAGGGCCGCCGTTCACCGACGCACGGAGGAACCCCGACGGGGCGCGGCGCCGTCGCCGGGTCGCTGTGCGAAAAGTTGTGAAGGGTTAGGTGCGTATGCCCAGCAGTGTCGGGCTCTACAACCCCGCGTACGAACACGACGCGTGTGGTGTCGCCATGGTGGTCGACATGCACGGTCGACGCAGCCGCGACATCGTTGACAAGGCCATCACCGCGCTGCTGAACCTCGAGCATCGCGGCGCCGCCGGCGCTGAGCCCAACAGCGGGGACGGGGCCGGGATCATGATCGGAGTCCCCGACGAGTTCCTGCGGGCGGTGGTCGACTTCGATTTGCCCGCCGAGGGTGCCTACGCCACCGGCATCGCATTCCTGCCGCAGTCCGCCCGCGACGCCGCGGCCGCCTGCGACGCCTTCGAGCAAATTGTCACCTCCGAGGGGCTGAGCCTGCTCGGCTGGCGCGACGTCCCCACCGATGACTCTTCGCTCGGTGCGCTGGCCCGCGACGCCATGCCCACCTTCCGGCAGCCGTTCATCGGCGGTGCCTCCGGAATGGATCTGGAGCGTCGCGCCTACGTGGTGCGCAAGCGGGCCGAACACGAACTGGGTACCAAAGGCCCCGGCCAGGACGGGCCGGGCCGGGAGACCGTCTACTTCCCGAGCCTCTCGGGGAGGACCTTCATCTACAAGGGGATGCTGACCACCCCTCAGTTGAAAGCCTTCTATCTGGATCTGCAGGACGAAAGGGTCACCAGCGCACTGGGCATC
>SYAB01000485.1 GCA_005787665.1 Actinomycetota bacterium | reverse complement strand
CTTCTTGCGGTCGACGATGAAGATGTGGCCGTCTTCGTCCATGGTGGCGATGTCACCGGTCGACAGCCAACCGTCGATGAACGTCTTCGCGGTCTCGGCGGGGTTGTTCCAATATTCGCGCATGACCGTCGGCCCCTTACACAGCAACTCACCGGGCTCGCCGAGGGCCACCTCCTTCGTCGGGTCATCGAGATCGACGAGGCGAACATCGTTGTCCGGGAACGGGATACCGACACCACCGGGCTTGCGAACGGTATGCAGCGGGTTGGCCGTGACGATGTTGGAGGTCTCCGACATCCCGTAACCCTCGGTGATCACCGCCCCGGAGAGTTCCTCGAAGGTCTTCATCGCCTCGACGGGCAGGGGGGCGGATCCGGAGACGACGGCCCGCACCGACCCGATCTTCGAACTCTGGATGTCGGGATGCTGGTTGAGGCCGATGATCATCGTCGGCACTGCCGGGAACAGGTTGGGCTCGTGGGCATTGACCGCCGCCAGGACATTGTCGGTGCTGGGCTGCGGCACCAGGATGATCGTCCCGCCGAACACGTGGTTCACGTTGACGTTCATGTTGAAGCCGTAGATGTGGTAGAGCGGCACCGCCGCCAGGCAGCGCAGGTGATCGGTCTTCTCGAACACCGGCGCCATCCAGTAGCTCTCCTGGTAGGCGATCGAGACCAGGTTCCCGTTGGTCAGCACACAGCCCTTGGACAGCCCGGTGGTGCCGCCGGTGTACTGCAGCATGAGGACATCGTCGAAACCGACGTCGACAGATGGTTCGGTGTCGGCGGCGGCGCCGACGACTTCGTTGAAGTCGAGGATGCCTGCCCCGGACTCCACCTCGACCGCCCCTGAGGGCACCTGGAAGGTGATGACATTGCGCAGTGCGGTGTCCCCGGACTTCAGGACGTCGATCGGACCCGTGGCGAAGGCAGCCATCACGATCAGCGTCTCGGCGCCGCTGTCCTTGACGTAGTGGTGCACCTCGGGCGCGGGCGCCAGGGGATTGACCTGAACGACGATGGCACCGAGTTTGGCGCAAGCCTGGTAGGCGATGACGTACTGCGGGACGTTGGGCGACATCAGGGCAACCCGGTCGCCCTTCTTGACGCCGAGTGTGTTCAGCGCGTTGGCTGTCTTCCGCGCCATCATGTTGACCAGTCCGTAGGGCAGCTTGGTGTCGCCGACGATGAGGTAGTCGCGTTCCGGATTCTTCTCCGCGCAACTGTTGAACATCTGCTTGATCGACAGCGGCGGGTAGATGACGGAGTACGGAACGCCTTTGTCGTAGATTTTGAACCAGGGCTTGTTCTTGTCAACCATGGATGGATTGTGGCAGCCCCGGCGCGGTACCGAGGGGCAAATGGACACTCAGCCCAGCAACAGGACCGGATCCCCGCGGCGGCGGAACACCGAACCGAATCGGCCGTCGATGCGCAGCCAGGTGGGAGTGGCCCGGACCCGCACCACCTCACCCGGCGCCTCGGGGGCGAACCCCATTGCCGCCAGCGCCAAGGTGCAGCGCATCGGCACGGCAGCCGTGTCGGTCGCCGAACTGACCTCCAGCACTTCCTGATCGAGCAACGAGGCCGGCGGACCGAGTGGGCCCGCGGACTCGCGGGCCACTTCGGCGCCGCTGCGCGCCACGTCGGCCAGCACGGCCGCTGGCACATCGTCGATGTGGACGAAGCCGGTCTCCGGCGGCAGCGCCGTTCGCCAGGCCGAGTCCATCGGGTAGCCCGGGTCGATCCGGCCCGCCTCATCGGCCGCTGCGAGCCCGCGGCGCAACTCCGCAGCGCCGCAGGTGAGGTCCGGCCGCCCCAGACTGCCCGCCACCGCCCGACCGACGAGCACGTCGAAACCCGTGAGCGCCCACACGCCCACCAAACCATCTGTGCGGGTGCGCAACCGGATCACGGCCGCCTCATCGAGACGGCGCACCCGCTCGGCGAAGGCGATGAGATCGGCGCGCTGAATGGCATCGGGGATCGTGATCATCGAAGCCAGCGCTGCAGATACTCCCGGTGCGTGGGCGTCAAGCGCACCAGGCGCTGCTCGGCGATGTGAACGGCGGCCAATTGGGTCTCCGCGATCACCGACGGCCTGGTGTCCGGGGGCGCGCCGACCGGGCGGACCTCGTAACCGAGGGTGAAGTCCACCGCCCGCAGTCTCTTGGTCCACATCGTCACCTGCAGCGGCGAATCCACCAGGCGCAGTTGACCTTTGTAGAGAACCCGGACTTCGTGAATCAGAAGGCCGATGGTCTCGACGTCCTCGGCGAAGGGCTCCCGCAGGAAGTCGACGCGGGCCTCCTCCAGAATGGTCACCATGGTGGCGTGATTGACGTGCTGATAGCAGTCGATATCCGACCATCGCACCCGCACGCCGGTGGTGAACCCCTCAGCCACTCTTGCCCGTCCCACTCGTGCGCGTCATGCTGCGGATCTGGCGGGCGGCCACCGACAGGGTGGCCAGGTCCCGGGCGTCATGGGCGTAGATCTCCTCCAGCGTCCGCCGGGCCCGGCCCACCCGCGAGCTGTTGCTCTGCTCCCATTCGGCGATCTTCTGCTCACCGGTCTCGTCGGGCTCCCCCGCGGCGAGCACGTCGAAACACAACGCCCGCAACGATCCGTAGATGTCGTCGCGGATGGCAAGGCGGGCCAGGGCATGCCAGCGGTCATCGCGCGGCAGGCCCGACACCGCGGTCAGCAGGCCGTCGGTGCCCAGGTAGTTCATCAGCGCGAAGTAGGCGTCGGCCACCTCCGCGGGTTCACGGTCGGCGATATCGGCGATGTCGATGACGTCGAGCAGGCTGTATTGGTAGAGCCCGGAGGCCACCGCGTAGGACAGGTCCGCATCCGCGCCCTGGGCGGCGAACTCGCGGGACTCCTTGGCGACGATCGCCTCGTCGTCGCCGCGCAGCCAACCCGGCATCCCGGGGGTCAGCGCGGCCACCTTGGCGGCGAAGCGGTTGATCTCGGCGCCCACCGCCAGCGGCTGCGGCCGGTAGTTCAGCAGCCACCGGGCAGAGCGGTCGAGCAGTCGGCGCAGATCAAGGGTCATCCGGTCGGTCACCGCCGCAGGCACTCCCTGGCCGCCGGCCTCCCGGATGCGCCGCCAGGTTCGCTCGATGCCGAAGATGGCGTCGCTGGCGGCGAACGCGCGAACGGCGTCGACGTAGCCCACCCCGGCATCCTCGGTGACACGGTAGGCGAAGGTGATGCCACCGGTGTCGACGACGTTGTTGACCAGCATCGTGGTGATGATCTCCCGGCGCAGCTGGTGGCCGCGGATCTCGGCGCCGAATCGGTCGCGCAGCTGGACCGGGAAGTAGCGCGGCAGCCGGGCCGCGAAGGCCTCCTGATCGGGCAGGTCGCTGGCCAGCACCTCCTCTTTGATCGCCAGCTTGACGTGGGCCATCAGGGTGGCCAGTTCCGGTGAGGTCAGGCCGATCCCGATCTCCTGGCGGCGGCCGATCTCCTTCTCGGAGGGCAGTGCCTCGAGCTCCCGGTTGAGGTCCCGGCGTTCCTCGAGTTCGCGGATCTGGCGGGCGTGCACGTTGAGCAGCGCCGGAGCGTTGGCCCGGCTGGTGCCCATCAGGTCGTTCTGGTCGACGTTGTCGGTCAGCACCAGCCGGGAGACCTCGTCGGTCATCGAGGCGAGCAGCTCGCTGCGCTCACCGGCGGCGATCTTCCCGGCGCTCACCAACGAGTCGACCAGAATCTTGATGTTGACCTCATGATCGGAGCAGTCCACCCCGGCCGAGTTGTCCAGGGCGTCGGTGTTGATCCGACCGCCGCACAGGTCGAACTCGATCCGGCCCAGCGATGTCACACCGAGGTTGCCGCCCTCCCCGATCACTTTGGCGCGCAACTGGTTTCCGTTGACGCGCACCGTGTCGTTGGCCCGGTCCACGACGGCGGCGTCGGACTCCACCTCGGCCTTGACATAGGTGCCGATGCCACCGTTGAACAACAGGTCCACCGGTGCCCGCAGGATCGCCCGGATCAGGTCCGGCGGCGTCATCTCGGTGACCTCGTCGTCGATACCGAGAGCCGCACGCATCGCCGCGCTCACCGGAATGGCCTTCTGCTGCCTGCTGAACACCCCGCCGCCGGCGCTGATCAGTTCTGGCGCGTAGTCCTCCCAACTGGAGCGCGG
>SYAB01000484.1 GCA_005787665.1 Actinomycetota bacterium | reverse complement strand
TGAACGCCGCGCAGCACCGCCTCGGTGGGGTCACGCTGGCCAAGGCCGGGTTGCGGCTGCAGGGTTTCGACGCCGGCCAACCTCGCCTACCCCAGATGCCGGCCACTGACGATCAACTCCGGGAACTCGACGCCGACCTGCGGGTGGCGGCGGTGCTCGGGGCGCCGGCACGACACCCATGAACGACGGACTGCGGCCGCCTGGGCCGCTGGCCACCGGTGCGCTGCGGGTGACCGCACTCGGCGGGATCGGTGAAATAGGCCGCAACATGACGGTTTTCGAGCATCTCGGCCGTCTGCTCATCATCGACTGCGGGGTGCTGTTCCCCAGTCACGACGAGCCCGGAGTGGACCTGATCCTGCCCGATCTGCGCCATATCGAGGACCGGCTCGAGGATATCGAGGCGCTGGTGTTGACCCACGCCCACGAGGATCACATCGGAGCGATCCCGTTCCTGCTCAAGATGCGCGCCGACATCCCGGTGGTCGGATCGAAGTTCACCCTCGCACTGGTCGCCGCGAAGTGCCGCGAACATCGCATCAAACCCGTCTTCGTCGAGGTGATCGAGGGACAGCGCAGCACTCACGGGGTGTTCGAGTGCGAGTACTTCGCGGTCAACCACTCCATCCCCGATGCGCTGGCGATCGCGATCCGCACCGGCGCCGGTACGGTCCTGCACACCGGCGACATCAAACTCGACCAGTTGCCGCTGGACGGACGGCCCACCGACCTGCCCGGTATGTCCCGGCTGGGCGACGCCGGGGTGGATCTCTTCCTGTGCGACTCCACCAACGCCGAGATGCCCGGGGTGGGCCCCTCGGAAAGCGAAGTCGGCCCGACGCTGCACCGGCTGATCCGCAATGCCGAGGGCAAGCGGGTGCTGGTCGCCTGCTTCGCCTCCAACGTCGACCGGGTCCAGCAGATCGTCGATGCGGCCGTGGCGTTGGGACGGCGGGTGTGCTTCGTCGGTCGCTCGATGGTCCGCAATATGGCCATCGCCCGCGAACTCGGATTCCTCACCGTCGAGGACTCCCATGTCGTCGACATCTCGGCGGCCGAGATGATGGCGCCCGATCAGTTGGTGCTCATCACCACCGGAACCCAGGGGGAGCCGCTCTCGGCGCTGTCCCGGATGTCGCGTGGGGAGCACCGCAGCATCTCCATCACCGGCGACGACCTCATCATCCTGTCGTCCTCCCTTATTCCCGGCAATGAGGAGGCGGTGTACGGCGTCATCGACGCGCTGGCCAAGATCGGCGCCCGTGTGGTCACCAATCAGCAGGCCCGCGTGCATGTTTCGGGACACGCCTATGCCGGTGAGTTGCTGTTCCTCTACAACGCCGTGCGGCCGCGCAACGTGATGCCGGTGCACGGTTACTGGCGCCACCTGCGGGCCAACGCCAAACTCGCGGTGCGTACCGGGGTGCCGCGGGAGGCGGTCATGCTGGCCGAGAACGGCGTCAGTGTTGATGTGATCGCCGGGCAGGCCTGTATCGCCGGGGCGGTGCCGGTGGGCAAGATGTTCGTCGACGGATTGGTGTCCGGCGATGTCGGCGAGACAACTCTGGGGGAGCGGCTGATCCTCAGTTCCGGTTTCGTGGCCGTCACGGTCGTGCTGCACCGGGGTACCGGCCGGGTCGCGGCGCCGCCGCACCTGTACTCCCGCGGGTTCTCCGAGGATCCCAAGGCGCTGGTGCCGGTTGCCGACAAGGTCGCCAAGGAGCTCGAATCCCTTGCAGGCGAACAGATCACCGACCCCGTTCGGATCGCCCAGGCAGTCCGGCGCACGGTCGGCAAGTGGGTCGGCGAGGCGTATCGCCGGCAGCCGATGATCGTACCGACGGTCATCGAGATCTAGCGTTTGTTGACGAACCCGGCGTCCACCGGCAACGCCACACCAGTCACATAACGCGCCTCGTCGGAGACCAGCCAGCGCACCGCGTTGGCGATGTCGGCGACGTCGAGAGTCTGCACCGGCAGCGCGTTGGTCAGGTCCGGTCCGCCGATGTCCTGCTGCGCGATCCCCTCCAGCCAGGACCGGGTGAAGTCATTGTCGATCATCGGGGTGTCGACGCCCGCCGGATGGACGGAATTGACCCGGATGTTGTAGGGGGCAAGAAAATTCGCGTAGGCGCGCATCAGGCCGACCACTCCGTGCTTGGCCGCGGTGTAGCCGATTGATCCGGCGATCGGCGCGCCGATGCCCACCAGTCCGGCGACCGAACTGGTCAGCACGACCGATCCGCCCTCGCCCTGCTTGATCAGCGGGCGCATCGCCACGTCGACGGTGTGGTAGACGCCGGTGAGGTTGACGTCGATCACATCCCGCCAGGCGTCCTCGCCGAGCATCGGGGCGATCCCGGCGTTGGCGATCACGATGTCGACTCGTCCCAGTTCCGTGATGCCCTCGGCCAGTGCGGCCTTCACGGCGCCCCGGTCGCGGACGTCGGCCTGTCGGGCCACGATGCGCGCCCCGGTATCCTGCACCAGCCTCACGGTCTCGGTGAGATCGTCCGGGGTCGCCAGCGGGTAGGGCACCCCGGGGATCTGCGCGCACAGATCGAGCGCGATCACGTCGGCGCCCTCGGCGGCGAGGGTGACCGCGTGGGCGCGGCCCTGCCCGCGCGCCGCGCCGGTGATGAACGCGACCTTGCCGTCGAGGCTTCCCACGTCAGGCGCGCAACTGGCCCTTGGCCGGATCGCCGGCCGGGATGGGCTCGAGCATCTTCAGGTCGGGTGCACCGGCGAGGTGGTCGCCGATCTCGGCGAAGAGGGCGCCGACGGCCGGCGCCTTGCTGTGCGTCGCGAGAGCCTCCGAGTCGGCCCACTGCTCGATGAACACGAAGGTGTCCCCGCTCTGGTGCAGCGAGTACAGCTCGCAACCGGGCTCGTCGTGGACCGCCTCGATGGCGGTGACACAGGCCGCGCGCACCCGGTCGACGGATTCCGGCTTGGCGGTGAACGAGGCGACGATGACGACGGGCATCGGGTGGGCTCCGAATCTGTGCGGACGATAGGGCAGCGTTCACCGTAACCCCCGATCGAGGCGGGCCGTACGCGCCATGATGGTCCGATGAACCAGCCGGCCGAATCCCAGGACCGCAAGTCCTTGTACATGACGGTGCTGATGACACCGGATATGGCGAACTTTTCGGGCAATGTCCACGGCGGCACGCTGCTCAAGCTGCTCGACCAGGTGGCTTACTCCTGCG
>SYAB01000483.1 GCA_005787665.1 Actinomycetota bacterium | reverse complement strand
GGCGGCGGGATCGCCGCGGTGCTGCCCGGCCAACTGGGCATCGGCGTGTACTCACCGCTGCTGGACGGCCGCGGCAACAGCGTGCGCGGCGTGCTGGCCTGCCGGGCGCTGTCCCAGCGGCTGGGGCTGCACTTCCTCAATGTCAGCCGCGAGGCCCGGGCCACCATCCGTGCGGTCTACGACGCCGCGGCCGGGGTACGGGTCTACGAGTTGCACGGCGACCTGATGTTCGCCGGTGCCGAACGGGTGCTGCGCACCGTCGATCGGGCCGACGACGACTTCTCCGTCGTCATCCTCGACGTCACCCGGGTGGACACCATCAGTGATCCGGCCCGGACGCTGCTGGCGGGCATGAGCGATACGCTGCGCGCGGCGGGAAAACACGGCCTGCTGATCGACCCGGATGCCGCCGTGATCCGACCGGGCAGAGGTTTTGACGACGTCGTGTTCAGCGCACTGGATGACGCGGTGTCAGCGGCGGGGGACTGGTTGCGCGCGCGGCCGGGGAGCTAGCGGCTCAGACCCCGCCCACCAGGCTGGCGATCTGGACGCGGTCGTCGTACCCGCGCAACCGCACCGGCTTTCCGAGTCGCCAGAAACGCTGCTCGCGTTCGGAGGCCACCTCGAGGGTGCCGGCCGAGGCGAGTGCCCGACTGGGCTCCGAGCGGGCGAGTTCGGCGAGTCGGGCCGCCTCGTT
This sequence comes from Actinomycetota bacterium, assembly GCA_005787665.1. Next base: position 7,619 of record SYAB01000483.1, on the reverse strand, counting down.
GACCGGTTCCCCGATCACGGTGTACTCGAAGCGCTCCCGGGCGCCGACGTTGCCGGCGACCACCTCCCCGGCGGCGACCCCGATGCGGGCCGGGCATTCGGGAACCTCGATCTTGAGCCGGCGTGCGATGGCCCGGGTGGCGGCCAGCGCGTCGTCCTCCGGGGAGTCCAGTTCGACCGGCGCTCCGAAGATCGCCAGGGCGGCGTCGCCCTCGAACTTGTTCACCAGCCCGTTGTGCCGGTCGACCTCCTCGACGATGACCGCGAAGAACCGGTTGAGCAGCTCCACGACCTCCTTGGGCGGCCGACTGGTGACCAGCTTGGTGGATCCGACGACATCGACGAAGACGACCGCGACGTGACGTTCCTCCCCGCCGAGGGTCGGGCGCCGCTGTTCGGCGGCCGCGGCGACCTCGCGGCCCACATGCCGCCCGAAGAGGTCGCGCACCCGTTCGCGTTCGCGCAGGCCCTCGACCATCGAGTTGAATCCGCGCTGCAACTCACCGAGTTCGGTCCCGTCGAACACCACCACGTGGGCGTCGAGGTTGCCCTCCTCCACCTCCCGAAGCGCAGCCCGTACCGCACGGACCGGGGTGACGGTCAGCCAGGCTGACACCCACATCAGCAGTAAGCCGACCACCGCCGCCGCGGGCGCGGCGATCAGGATGGACACCTCCAGCTGCCGCTGGGTGAGATTGCGCAGCAGCAGGGAGAACAACGCCGTCACGCCGAACAGGATCATCGGCAGGCCGGAGCTGATCATCCAGATCGTCATGGTGCGGCCCATGATGCCCTGGACGAGCCGGTGCGGCGGGTGGCCGGCGGCCAGTGCCGCGGCGGCGACGGGTCGCAGCGCGAATCCGGCGAACAGGTAGACACTGGTCGCCACCAGCAGTCCGCAGAACGGCACGGCCAGACCCAGCCGCGGGATGAAATCGGTGTCGTGGGTGCCGTAGGCCGCGGTGAGCAACGCGGCGCCGGTCACCCACAACACGGTGTGCACGTCCGCGATCCGCTTGGGGATCAGGAAGGTGACGCGCTGATCTGCCGGGGTGGGCACCCGGCCGTCGATGGCCCACCGCAGGTCCCTGACGGTGCGGCTCTGGATCCACCAGGCCCCGAAGATCAGGGCGGCGACGACGTAGACGGGCGCCAGCACCGCCGGTATCCACCCGGGTACGTCGTGCATCGCGCTGGGCTCCGGGAAGATGACCACCACCAGCAGCGTCGCGAGGCCGATGCCGACCAGGTTGGCCGCCAGGATGAAGACGGTGAGGATGGTCTGGATCCGCACCCGCCGCCGGGCCGGGTCTTCGCCGAAGCGGCCCAGCAGGAACGAGCCGAAGTCGGGGCTGCGCGTCATCTTGCCGCTCTGGCGGGTGAGACGTTCCAGAACGCGGCCGAGTCGCTGCGCCGGGCTCGGGGGTGAACTCATGGTGGCGTCAGCCTAGTTCGCCGGGCCCGGCCCCTAAGCTGAACCGGTGCGACTCGTGATCGCCCAGTGCACCGTCGACGACCTCGGCCGCCTGACCGCCCATCTGCCCTCGGCGCGGCGGCTGCTTTTGGTGAAGGCCGACGGCTCGGTCAGCGTGCATGCCGACGACCGCGCCTACAAGCCGCTGAACTGGATGAGTCCGCCCTGCTGGCTGACCGAGGCCGAGGACGGCGGGGTCTGGGTGGTACAGAACAAGTCCGGCGAGCAATTACGGATCACCATCGAGGAGATCGAGCACGATTCCACCCACGAACTGGGCACCGACCCCGGACTGGTGAAGGACGGTGTGGAGGCCCACCTGCAGGAGTTGCTCGCCGAGCACATCGAACTGCTCGGCGACGGCTACACCCTGGTGCGGCGCGAGTACATGACGGCCATCGGCCCGGTGGACATCCTCTGCCGCGACCCGGACGGCCGGTCGGTCGCGGTGGAGATCAAACGTCGCGGCGAGATCGACGGGGTGGAGCAGCTGACCCGCTATCTCGAGTTGCTCAACCGGGATCCCCTGCTGGCACCGGTCGCCGGGGTTTTCGCCGCCCAGCAGATCAAGCCGCAGGCGCGCACCCTTGCCGAGGACCGCGGAATTCGTTGTCTGAGTTTGGATTACGACGGCATGCGGGGTATGGACAGCGACGAGTTCCGGCTCTTCTGATGCGCAGGACGGAACCCGGTCCGGATGGCTACGACTACCAGGTCGTGCCCATTGCGGGAGCTCGTGCGGTCAAGACCTACCGCTGTCCGGGGTGTGACCACGAGATCCGGGTCGGCACCGCGCATGTGGCGGTGTGGCGAGGGGACGGCGACGGAGAGGATCGCCGGCACTGGCACGCGCCATGCTGGCGCAACCGGTCCCGGCGCGGGCCGACCCGCCGGTGGTCGTGATTGCCCTAGAGTTCGGCGGGCTCGACCAACTCGACCAGGACGCCACCGGCGTCCTTCGGATGGATGAAGTTGATCCGCGAGCCCGCGGTGCCGCGCCGCGGCGCCTCGTAGAGCAGCCGGACGCCGTGGGACCGCAGCCGATCGCAGAGCGTGTCGAGGTCACTGACCCGGTAGGCCAGCTGCTGGATGCCCGGACCGCGCTTGTCGATGAACTTCGCGATGGTGCAAGTGTCGTCCAGGGGCGCCATCAACTGCACCTGGGCGCTGCCGCGCGGGGCGCCGCGAACCGACAGCATGGCCTCCCGCACGCCCTGATCTGTATTGATCTCCTCGTGGACGACGATCATCCCCAGGTTGTCGTGGTACCACGAGATCGCCGCGTCGAGGTCCGGCACCGCGATGCCGACGTGGTCGAGAGCCGTCACCAGTGCGCTGGCCAGCACCGGGCGGGCATCGACATGCTCGGTGGTCATACTTTCAACGGTAACCTGACCCCCACAGGCGTGTCGGGCCAGTCGGCCAGATCGCCCGACAAACACCACCCGGGAGGTAGATATGACGACGTCGGTCATCGTTGCTGGGGCCCGCACCCCGATCGGCCGCCTGATGGGCTCGCTGAAGGACTTCTCCGGTCACGAACTGGGCGCTGTCGCGATCCGGGCGGCGCTGGAGAAGGCCGGGGTGCCGGCATCGCTGGTCGAGTACGTGATCATGGGGCAGGTGCTGACCGCCGGGGCCGGACAGATGCCCGCCCGGCAGTCGGCGGTGGCCGCCGGGATCGGCTGGGACGTGCCCGCGCTGACCATCAACAAGATGTGCCTGTCCGGGATCGACTCGATCGCACTGGCCGACCAGTTGATCCGCGCCGGTGAGTTCGAGGTCGTGGTCGCCGGGGGGCAGGAGTCGATGACCAAGGCGCCGCACCTGTTGATGGACAGCCGGGCCGGCTACAAATACGGCGACGTGACGATGCGCGACCACATGGCCTATGACGGCCTCCATGACGTGTTCACCGACCAGCCGATGGGCGCGCTGACCGAACAGCGCAACGACGCAGACAAGTTCACCCGCCTGGAGCAGGACGAGTTCGCCGCGAGCTCGCACCAGAAGGCCGCTGCCGCCTGGAAGGACGGGGTGTTCGCCGATGAGGTTGTGCCGGTTGCGATTCCGCAGCGAAAGGGCGACCCGATCGAGTTCGTCGAGGACGAGGGCATTCGGGCCAACACCACGGCCGAATCGCTGGCCGGCCTGAAGCCCGCCTTCCGCAAGGACGGCACCATCACGGCCGGGTCGGCCTCGCAGATTTCCGATGGCGGGTGCGCCGTGGTGGTGATGAGCAAGGCCAAGGCGCAGCAATTGGGCCTGGATTGGCTGTGCGAGATCGGGGCGCACGGCAACGTCGCGGGTCCGGACTCGACCCTGCAGTCGCAACCGGCCAATGCGATCAAGAAGGCGCTCGCCCGAGAGGGCATCACGGTGGGCGATCTCGACGTCGTGGAGATCAACGAGGCGTTCGCCGCGGTGGCCCTGGCCTCGACTCGCGAGCTGGGACTGGACCCGCAGATCGTCAACCGCAGCGGGGGAGCGATCGCCATGGGCCACCCGATCGGGATGTCGGGCGCGCGGATCACCCTGCACGCCGCCCTGGAACTCTCCCGCCGCGGCGCCGGCTACGCGGTGGCCGCCCTGTGCGGGGCCGGCGGGCAGGGCGACGCGCTGATCCTGCGCGCCTAGCCCCGAGTCGGAATCACGGGCGTTTGCTGACCACCGAGACGAAAGGCCGTGTGATGTTGGTCATATCCACGACGGTCGGCTGACGGCGTCCGCTCAGTAGCAGGGCTCCCCGGCGGGGGTGTAGTACGCCACGCCCTCAGGGGTATAGCACGGGATTTCACCGGGGTAGAAGGGCACGTAGTAGTAGGGGCGCGCCGCTGCGGCCACGACCGGATCCACCCCGACCGGGCCCACCACGCCCCCGACGCCCACTGGACCGGCCGGGCCCACGACCGGATTGACCCCGACTGGGCCGACGACACCACCGACGCCCACCGGGCCCGCCGGGCCGGCGACGGGACCGAGGCCCCCGACGCCTGCCGGGCCGGCTGGGCCTACGACCGGATTGGCCCCGACCGGGCCGACCACGCCACCGGGGCCGATCGGGCCACGATCTTCGGCGTACGCCGCCGGTGCGGTGATGGTGGCACCCACGGCCAGGGTGGCCGCCGCAAACAGTGATGCAGCAATCTTGCCCACGAACCCTCCAAAGTGTTGACCCGGTGGTCTACCCGATCGGTGCCGCAAACGATACGCCAAGCGGCGGTGTTTCGCGGGGGCGTAACCGCGACCGGTCAACGGGCGCCCGCCGCGGACATGACAGACTTGTGCGCGTGACCCGCCCTCGCCCGAGGACCGCGCCGGTGATGACCGGAGCGGTCGATCTGTCCGGTCTCAAGCAGCGCCCCCCGCAGGCGGGCGGGAGTCAGGTCGGCGTGGAGATCACTGAGGCCAACTTCGAAGCCGAGGTGCTGGTCCGCTCCAGCCAGGTCCCGGTGGTGGTCGTGCTGTGGTCGCCGCGCAGCGAGGCCTGTGTCCGACTGGTCGATGCGCTGGGCGCGCTGGCCGGGGCCGACGACGGCAGATGGTCGCTGGCGACGGTCAATGTCGACAGCGCGCCGCGGGTGGCGGCGATGTTCGGGGTGGAGGCGGTGCCCACGGTGGTAGCGCTGGCCGGTGGCCAGCCGCTGGCCAGCTTCGAAGGGCCGCAACCGCCGGAGCAGTTGCGGCGCTGGGTCGACTCGCTGCTCTCGGCCACTGCCGGCAAGCTCGCCGGGGCAGGACCCGAGGAGCAGCCGGCCGATCCCGCGCTGGACGCGGCCCGGGAGAAGCTCGACGCCGGTGACTTCCCTGGCGCGGCGGCCGCCTATCAGGCGATCCTCGACGGCGACCCCAACCACGCCGAGGCCCGGGCCGCGCTGCGCCAGATCGAGTTTCTGCAGCGGGCCTCCGTCCAACCCGCCGATGCCGTCGCGACCGCCGACGCCGCTCCCGCCGATATCGACGCCGCCTTGGCGGCGGCCGACGTGCAGATCCTCGGTCAGGACGTCGCGGGGGCTTTCGCGCGGTTGACCGCGCTGGTCAAGAGCACCGCCGGCGATGACCGCACCCGGGTCCGCAGCCGGCTGATCGAGCTGTTCGAATTGTTCGACCCGGCCGATCCGGAGGTCATCGCCGGGCGCCGCAACCTCGCCAACGCGCTGTACTGACCGGAGCGGGCAGAGTCCGCCCCATCTTCCGCTAGAAAAATTGTCGGACCCTGCTGCGACCATGGGGTCATGTCGTCGAACGCATCTCCCGACGTCGTGGAACTCCCTCCCGGCGAACGCCTGGAGCTGCTTTTCGAGGAGTTGGCGGAGCTGACCGGCCAGCGCAATGCCATTGACGGACGCATCGTGGAGATCGTCGCCGAGGTAGATCGCGACGAGCTGTGGGGCAACACCGGGGCCAGGTCCGTCGCCGCGCTGGTCGCCTGGAAGACAGGCAGTTCCGCAGCGAATGCGACGTCGATCGCCGCCGTGGCGCACCGACTGGAGGCGTTCCCCCGTTGCGCGCAGGGCATGCGGGAGGGCCGGTTGTCACTGGATCAGGTCGGAGTTATCGCGCGCGGTGCCGGTGACGGGTCCGATGACCACTATGCCGAGCTGGCAGCGGTCGCCACGGTCAGTCAACTGCGCACCGCGGTCAAGCTCGAACCACGCCCCGATCCCGACCGCCCACCCGAGCCGCAGCGCTCCATCAGCAAACACAGCGACGAGGAGTTCAGTTACTGGCGGATCAAGCTCCCGCACCTGGAGGCGGCGACGTTCGATGCCGCCCTGGCCTCGCACCGGGATGCGCTGATTGCGGAGTGGAAACGCGATCACGATGATCGCGACCCTGCAGCAGAACAGGTGCCGCCCCTTCCGGACACGGTCGACGCCTTCATGCGTCTGGTCGAGGCCGGTTGGGGCGCCGACGCGACCCGGCGTCCGCACGGGCATCACACCACCGTCGTGGTTCACGTCGATGTCGACAAGCAGGTGTCGGCCTATCACCTGGGGCCACTGCTTTCCGACGCCGAACGCGGATATCTGACCTGCGATGCCACCTGTGAAGTGTGGTTTGAACGCGAGGGTGAGGTCATCGGCGCCGGACGGGCGACGCGCGTGATCAATCGGCGCCTTCGCCGCGCCCTGGAGCATCGCGACCGCACCTGTGTCGTTCCGGGTTGTGGTGCCACCCGCGGTCTGCACGCCCACCACATCAGGCATTGGGAGGACGGTGGCCCTACCGATCTTGCCAACCTCGTCTTGTTATGTCCCTACCATCATCGGCAGCACCACCGGGGCGGCATCACGGTCGCCGGCAGCGCCTATGACCTGACCATCACCGACAGCGACGGGCGAGCGCTGTCCGCAGCAGCCCTGGCCCATCCGCCGGTCAAGCCGCCACCCGCGGTGGCGCCATGCGCCGGGCCCACCGGCGAACGCGCCGACTGGTGGTGGTACCAACCCTTTCAGTCTCAACCGCCGCCGACGGACAACTAAGACCGAGCGTTAGTTCCTGGGTGCGACAGCGTTTCGCGCGTCCAGCGGCAGCTGCGTCACGCCTGGGGGGAGCCCGCCGACGCGGCGGGTGCAGCCTCATCCAGCGGGTTCGAGCCAGACCGCGGAGTTGGGCGGAAGGACCAGATGCGCAGAGGCGGGACGGCCATGCCAGGGCTCGTCGGTGGCATGCACGGCGCCGAGATTGCCGATGCCCGAACCGTTGTAGACCGTCGCATCGCTGTTGAGGACCTCACGCCACGTTCCGGCCCGCGGTAGACCGAGTCGGTAGTGGGCGTGCTCCGCGCCGGAGAAGTTGAACACGCACGCCAGCGCCGAGCCATCGGAGCCATAGCGCAGGAAGCTCAGCACGTTACTGGCCGAGTCGTTGGCGTCGATCCAGGAGTAGCCCGCCGGGCTGCTGTCCTGGCTCCACAGCGCCGGGTGGCTGCGGTACACGGCGTTGACGTCGGCCATGAACAGCATGATGCCGCCGGAGAACCCGTGCTCGTCGAGTTGGAACCAGTCCAGGCCGCGTTCCTCGGACCACTCGGCCCGCTGCCCGAAGTCCTGGCCCATGAACAGCAACTTCTTGCCCGGGTGCGCCCATTGATAAGCCAGCAGGGCCCGCAGTCCGGCGGCCTTCACATGGTCGTTGCCGGG
>SYAB01000006.1 GCA_005787665.1 Actinomycetota bacterium | reverse complement strand
ATGCCGGTCAACCTACCCGCGTCGGCGGCCGGTGGTCTGTCCGCCGATCGGCCCCGGCCCTGGCGGGCGCCGGTTCCCCTGATCGGGGGGAGCGCGCCCGTTACGGTACGGGCAGCAGCATGCCGACGGCACCGAAGGAATCCCGATGTCACCCACTCCCGCCCCGGTCGACGCGCTGCCGCGCCGGTCCCTGCCGCTGTGGGTGGCACTGGCGCTGTCGGTGGCCACCGTCGGACCCACGCTGGCGATGGCGGGAAACGGCCAGGGCCTGGTTTCCACCGTGGGCAAGGCCATCCCGCTGGTCTTCGTCATCGGCCTGTTCGGGGTGGCGCTGGTCGGCTACAGCTTCGTCCGGCTGACCCGTTACCTCAACCACGCCGGTTCGGCCTACGCCCTGGTCGGCGCGACCATCGGCCCCCGGGCCGGCTTCTTCTCCGGCTTCGCGATGCTCGGCGCCTATGTCGGTTTCTCCATCGCCACCCTCGCGCTGACCGCGGCGTTCGCCAATTCGCTACTCGCCGAAATACAGAAGGGATCGGCCCACCCCTTTCAGGTGCACTGGCTGGTCGTGGTGGTGATCGCCGCCGCCGGATCGCTGGTCCTGACCGGGCGCGACGCCCGACTGCTGGCCAAGGTGCTGCTCGGCATCGAGGGGGTGGGCATCATCGCGATGGTGGTGCTCGCGGGGGTGATCTTCGCCCGCGGAGGCGCGCCGGGCACCGGGGTGGACTGGGGTGTCTTCTCGGCTTCGGGGGTTTCGATGTCGGCGGTGCTGGGCGGAGTCGTCGCGGCGTTCCTGAGTTGGGCCGGATTCGAAGCCTGCGCCTCGATGGGGGAGGAGACCGCCGACCCCCGGCGCAACATCCCCCGCGCGATCACCGGCACGCTGATGCTCACCGGCGTGTTGTTCGTGGTGGTGATGTTCGCCCAGACCATCGGCTTCGGTACCGACAAGGCCGGTCTGGCGGCCTTCGAACGCTCGGCGAATACGTTGGGCACCCTGGGTGACACCTATGTCGGCGAGTGGTTCAGCCTGCTGCTGATCCTCACCGCGACGGTCGGCGCGTTCGGTTGCCATATGGCCACCGCGGCCACCTCGGGCCGGATCTTGTTTGCCTTCAGCCGCGACGGCCTAGGCCCGAAGGCCCTTGCCCATATCGATCCTCGGATCCGCGGTCCACGGCGTGCGATCTGGTCGGTCGTCGCGGTGGCTGGGGCGGCCAACATCGTCTGCGGCGCGATCGGTTGGCCGCCGGCGACCACCGGAAACCCGGCCATCGACACCTACTTCCTGTTCGCGGTCGCCGGGTCGGTGTGCCTGATGGCCTGCTACCTACTGGTCGAGATCGCGGCCGTGTGGTTCGTCGGCGCCCCGCGCTTCGTGCCCGTGCACGGCGGCACCGGACGGCTCACCGGCCTGCTGCTACCCACGGCCGGCGCGGTGGTGATCGTGGTCGTGCTGTGGTTCAGCGTCAAGGACTCCACTGGCTGGTCGGCACCGCCGCTGCTCGGGTTGTACTGGTGCGCAATCGGACTCGCGATTGCCCTGGCCGCCTCGCCGATCGCGAGGCGGGTCGGGGCGGCACTGGCCGCCGAGTTGGAGCTACCCGTCAGTTGAGGTAGTCGAAGGTCGACAACATCCCGGCTTCGGCGTGATAGGTGTTGTGGCAGTGCATCGGCCAATAGCCGGGGTTGTCGGCGAGGATGGCGATCTTCACCGACTGGTTGGGCAGCACGTTGACGGTGTCCTTGCGCGCCCCCTGGGTGCCGTCCGGGTTCAGCACGGCGAAGGTGTGGCCGTGCAGGTGCATTGGATGCCACATCCGGGTCTTGTTGGTGAAGGTCATCGCCGCCTGCTGGCCCTGCCAGACCGTGAACGGCGTGTTGTCGGGGAACGGACCATTGATGCCCCACTGATATGCGGTATCCGAGGACGTCAGATTGGCCTGCATCGTGGTGTCGGCCTTGGTGAATTCGAGGCGGGCCTCCTCGGGAGCGGCGAACAGGTCAACCGTGCCGACCTTCCCGTTGAGTTCAGGAGGCTGGAAGTCCGCGGGCGGCGCGGCACCGACTCCGGTGGTCAACAGAGCGCGAGCCAGGGCGTTCTTCCCCTCGGCCAGCGCCACCAGTGGGAACACGCCGTCCTTCGCGGTGACGGTTACGTCGTAGCGCTCGCCCATGCCGATCAGCAGGGCATCGACATCGGTGGGCACGATCGGGAAGCCGTCGGTGTGGGTCACCGTCATCCGGTGGCCGGCCAGTGCCACCCGGAACGCGGTGTCCGAACCGGCGTTGATGAACCGCATCCGGATCCGCTGCCCGGGTGTGGCCCGGAACGTCGTCGGTGCCTCCGGGATTCTCCCGTTGATCACGTAGTACGGGTAGATGACATCACCGGGATCACCGCCGAGCAGGGCGCTGCCCTGCGAGCCCCCCATCTCGCCCATTGAGCCCATCTCGCCCATTGAGCCCATGGCGCCCATACCGCCCTTCTCCAGGTCGGCAAGGATCTGTTGTGGCGATCGCCCGACGCCGTCGGTCCAGTCGTCGAGCATGACGATCCACTCGGCGTCGTAATTGGCGGGCGCCGTCGGGTCGTCGACGATCAACGGCAGGTACAACCCGGTGTCCAGTTCGACTCCGACGTGCGGGTGAGCCCAGTAGGTACCGGCATCGGGGACGGAGAACGCATAGGTGAACGACGCTCCGGTGGGAACGTCGGGCGTGGCGGGCGTCGCACCGTCCATGTCGTTGCGCAGTGCGATGCCGTGCCAGTGCATGGATGTCGGCTTGCCGAGGCCGTTGGTCAGCGTCACGCGAAGTTCATCGCCGACGTTGGCCCGGATCAGCGGACCGGGGACTGTCTCGGCGTAGCCGAGGGTCTTGACGACCTTCCCGCCGAGGTCGACGGTGACGGGTCGGGGATTCAGGGTTGCGGTGACGATGCGACCGGTGTGCGGGCGGGCCGCCTCGGCGGCGGCGATCGGGTCGGCCAGCGCTGGTGGGACGCTTGTCGGCTGGGACCGCAGATTCGCCCCCGGTGCCGTCGTGGTGCTGCATGCCCCCAGTGCCGCCCCGGCGCCGGCGGCGAGGCTGCCGGCCAGGAATGTCCGCCGGCTCAGCTGCCGACGCAGGGGACCGGTGCCGGTCATCGTGGTCTTCCTTCCTCGTGGCGTGACGAACCAATTGCGGGCATCACCCTCGCTCGCACGGAGTGGAGTCACGGTATCGCGCTGCAATGGGGTTAGGCGCCGGAAACGACGAGGGTCACCAACGACAACGGTTCCCGAGGTGCAGCGCGATGCACGGGTCCGGGGCGGCAACCCATCAGTCGCATGCCAGAATTCGCGCCGTGATGTCCGCCGAGGACCTGAGATGAGCTCCCGAACTCAGCCGGGAGTTGTCGCTACCCTGGCACGGGTGGCGTGGCGGCTCCGCTGGGACCTTCTGGCGGTGATCGTCGTGGCGGCGGGCATGGCGGTCCTCACTGACCGGCTATCGCTGAAAAGCGTTGCCCCCGTTGTGCCACTGCTCGGGATCGTCGCCTCCATCTTCATCGGCTTCCGCAATAGCAACGCCTACGCCCGTTGGTGGGAGGCCCGCACGTTGTGGGGCGGTGCGATCGGCAACGCGCGGTCCCTGAGCAATGCGTTGGTCGCCCTGGACAATCAGAACCCGGAGATGGCCGAGGTGGCCGACCGGATGCGGCGCAGGCAGGCACGTCACAACTGGCAGCTTGCCGCCGAACTTCGCGGCGAACCGGCCGCCGTGGTGGTCTCAAACCTGACTCCCGAGGATCCCCCGGACGCATCCAGCGGCGATCTGCTGGTACTCCAGGGTGCCGATGTCGGTCTACTCACGCGGGCCGGGATGATCGACGTACAGGGCCGCACCTTGCTGGTCAACGCCAACACCGTCCAGGCCAACACCGCCGGCGGGCTGGAACGCATTCGCCATCAACCCATTCCGCGCTATTACGACCTGTTCGTGCGGGGTGTCACCTGGTTTTTCGCGGTGATGGTGTGCACGGTGGACGCCGGCGGCCACGGCAGGGTCGCCGGCATTGCCGTGGGAGTGCTCCTGATGACGCTCTTCGTGGTCGCTGAACGAATCGGCCACTTCCTCGAGGAGCCGATGAGCGACACCGCCCTGGGCCTGCCGATGGAGGGATTCTGCGCACGGCTGACCGCTGACCTCCTCGGCCCGACCACCCCGCTGGCACGGTGGCCGGTATGACGCCGTCCTTGCAGGTTGCCTTACAACTGCTGTGGAGGTTCCGGTTCGACCTGCTGGCGGTGCTTGGCGTTGCGACGGCGATGGTGTTTGCCGCAGATCGGATTCCCTTGCAGAATGCCGCGGCAGCGGTCCCGGTGCTTGGCATCGTGGTGTCGATCTTCATCGGGTTCCGCAATCGCAACGCCTACAACCGGTGGTGGGAAGCCCGCACGCTGTGGGGAGCGATCCTCATCAACGGCCGCAGTCTCAATTACGCCCTAGCCGCGTATGACGACGGACAGCCTGAGATGTCTGTCGTGCTCGATCGGATGCGCCGCCGAGAGGCGCGTCACGCCTGGCAACTTGCGGCCGAACTGCGTCGCACCCCCAGGGTGGGGCTGGATGTCATGACACCGGAGGATCCGCTCGATGCGTCCGCCGCGGATTTGCTCAGAAGGCAGGCCGCCGATATCGCCGTCCTCAGTCACGCCGGTCTGATCGACCGCCAGGCACGCAGGGTTCTGGTGACTATCAACTCCGCGCAGGTGGGCACCACCGAGGGCCTCGAGCGCATACGCAACCAACCCATTCCCCGCTACTACGATCTGTTCATCCGCGGGCTGGCATGGACCTTCGCCGTCCTGGTCTGCACCCGGGTGGACGCAGCCGGGCACGACGCCATCGTCGGCGTGCTGGTTGGAATTCTCGTCATGGCTCTCTTCGTGCTCGCCGAACGGATCGGGCATCTCCTGGAAGAGCCGTTGAGCGACGACGTCTTCGGGCTTGGCCTGGATGGCATCTGCGCGAGGCTGACCGACGATCTGTCGGTCAGCCCGAGGGGATGATCTGACCGCTCATCACGATGCCCGGGCCAACTCAGAGCCGTGCTCGGCGGGCAGGTAGAGGAAATCGGCCGCGTTATGGGCGCGGGGCTGATGGGATAACAACGCAGGCAGCGCGTCGGCGGCGTCATCCACAACCACCAGAGTCTCCCGGATCGCCGGGGCGATGAACTTGTGGGTGATGCCGTGTTCGATCATCGCGATCATCGGGTCGTAGAAGCTGTCGTGGTTGACGATCACGATGGGTTTCGAGTGGTCCCCGAGCTGGCGGCCCACCACCACCTCGAAAAATTCCTCATAGGTGCCCAAGCCGCCCGGCAGGATCACGAAGGCGTCGGCCAGATCCATCATCCGGGTGCGGCGTTCCGGCATCGCCTCCACAACCAGAAGTTCATCGCAGCCCTGCCAGCCGCCCTCCAGAGCGTCGAGCTTGCCGGTGGTTACCCCGATGACGCATCCGCCGCCTGCCTTGCAGGCGCGCGCCGCAACACCCATCAGTCCGACCGCACCGCCGCCGAAGACCATCCGCAGGCGGTGTCCGCCGAGGGCCTCGCCGATGGTCCGGGCGGCCTCGGCGAAGTGGGTATCGATCGCCGAACTTGCCGAGCAGTACACCGCTACCGATGTGATCGGCGACACTGCAGGAACCGGCCGGAGTGGGGCAGTGGAGGTGGTGTTCATGGTGGGCTCCCATGGTCTGTTCTGGTGGGGGTGATTCGGAGACAACTCTGGCGTGACAGGAACGGATCCGATGTCGGCTAGGCGGGTCTGGCATCGGACGGTCGGACCGTCCCCCGATCGGTGGGGGTTGCGGTCAGGAGTTCAGGCGCGGCGACAGAGGTGCCGGGGCGGCGCGAATGGCGGGGGTCGCCCGGATCAGCGGTCCGGTGATACGTCCGTTGGTGCCGTCCGGGTCGATCACCCCGTTCGTCCCGTCGCGGTCGATGCCGCCCGACCCGCCTTGCGCGGTCATGCTGACTGGCGGAGGCTGGTATCGGGAATCGCCGCTGCCGGCCGTTGGGCCGACACTGGGCAAGGGCATCTCCACGGTCGTCGATGCGCCGGACAGCGGGTCGGCGTGCGCGGGCGCTCCGAATAGAAGGGCCGCGGCGATCGTGGTGACGATGGTTGCGCAAACACGTTGATTGACAGTTCGTTTCATACGGTCCACTCTCGCCCCACCGCGGTGGGCCGGATTCCACTCTTTGGCCCCTTGTGCGGTGGACATGGCTGTACTCCGAGCGGGTTCAGTGTCCCGTTGTCAGCGCTCGGGGGCTCCGCCCCGGCGTGTGGTGGCAACGTGAGAAGAGTGTGAGGCAAAAGTGAAGAACCCGCGGCCCGATCGCGCGTGCCGCCTTTGGTTGCCGACGGCCCCCACCGCTGCTGCGGCCGTCATGGGCGGTTGCGCCCGTTCGGCGGGTCCTCTGGCCGGCGGAGCAGATCCACGGCGAAGCACGGACTCACCGAGAACACTTCGGGCCTGACCCCCGACGACGCACTGACCAGACTCCTCGAGCGAGGGCAACGACCGCTTCGTGGCGATGGCCGAGGTCGATCCCAACGTCAGTGAGCTGCGTCTGATGGCCGCCGCTGGCGGTCAGCAGCCTTTCGTCGGCGTTTTGTGCGGAGATGATTTTCGATCCCGGTCCGGGAGACGCGCTCCATATTCGACGAGCGAATCCGATGGCCGGGATACCGCAAGAATTGACTTCTTCCGCTGACCCCACCTGCCAGCTGCGTGACGCCGGCTTCGCCGGCAAGTCCGCCAGCGGGGATACCTCGATCCCCTTGAGCCGCTCGAGGCCATGTCGACGATGATCGGTCAGCTGTGTCCGGCGGGCGCGCAGTTGGCAGGCATGCTGCCATCGGAAGCGCTCGGTCCGGCGGCCGCATTGATCATGCCAGCCCGGGTCAGAGCGCTCGGGGTCGGACCGCTGCGACCGTTGGTCATCGGCATCTGCGAGCACTGACCGTCGCCCGGTTGCGCTCCTGCGGTCGGGGCGGCACCCATCGCCAGGCCGCCGAGCAGGATGCCGGCCGCGGCCAACGGAGCCGCAACTGCAGCGGTGAGGCGGCGGATCGCGGTGGTGGTCGTCGCTGTGGTGGTCATGGTCACTCCTATGTCTCGTGGATCCCTTGATGGATCGCTTGCCACTCACTATCTGACCGCGGTGGTCCGTGAACCCTCGGCTGGCCGGCCCCTGATCCGGGGGAATGGTGTGTCCACCGATCGGTGGGCGTGCCTGCACAGGTTGTACGGTGCAATCGTCCACACGCCCTATCGGGGGACTGCTCAGAACCAGGATTCGCGCATTTCCAGCGTCGTACGATCAAGTGATTCCAGAAGGTCAAGCTGCGGTGCGACTTTCGGCAACTCATAGCGGAAGAAAAAGCGTGCGGCCTGACGTTTGCCGTCGTAGAAGTCGCCAGCGCGCCCCTCGGCTGCCAGCAGTTGCTCCAGCCAGATCCAGGCGATCACGATATGGCCGAAGGCTTCGAGATAGAGCGCACTGTTAGCCATTGCCGACTCGATGTCGCCGGCGGCGAACATCGCCGCGGTCACGCCGACCAGGCGCTGCCAGGCCGATTCGAGGAGGTCGCCATCGGCGGCGGGTTCGCCGCCACTGCGGCGGGCCGCCGCAACGGTCGCCACGATTACCTGGTCAAGCGCATGCAGATTCGCGCCATCACGATGAGTCACCTTGCGGCCCAGCAGGTCCAGGCT
>SYAB01000482.1 GCA_005787665.1 Actinomycetota bacterium | reverse complement strand
CCATCTCCGGGGTGGTGATGAATCCGAAGTCCATCCCGTCCCGATAGCTGAAGCAGGTCACGTTGAGCCCGACGTCCATCAGCAGCGGCCCGATCGGGGTGAACCCCTCCACGACCGCCCCGGCGGCGTAGAGCGGCAACGGCGGTCCGGGAACGTTGGACACCACCAGGTTGATCGGGGGTACGTTCTCGCCGAGTCGGCTGGCGGTGAAGGCGCGGGCGGCCAGCCGGAACAGGCCGGGCGGCGTCGTATCGGTCAACCCCATGATCTGATGTGCGGTCATCGCCTCCGCCATCTGCTTGGCGGACTGCGATCCGCGGTGGATCTCTCTGATCCGCTCGGCCGGGTCGGCCACTCCGACGGGCAGGCCGACGGTCATCGAGCTGATGGCGTTGCCCACCGCGGTGGCCTCGGTACGGGTCGAGACCGGAACCTGGGCGATCAGCGGTCGCGACGGAAGTTCCCCGCTGCGGTCGAGGTAGGACCGCAGCGCGCCGGCGACCATCGCGAGCACCACGTCGTTGACTTTGACGCCGTAGGCGTTCTTGACCGCCTTGACCCGTTGCAGGGACACCCGGGCGGTGCTGAACCGGCGCTGTTGGGAGATCGGCCCGTTGAACCGGGTCGGTGGTGCTTCGAAATAGCCCGGCGGCCGCTCGGGGATGGCACGCACGGCCAGCTGCTGGCGCACGGTCTGGTCGAGTAATCGCAACATCCGGTACGGGGTCATGATCGCGATGTTCGCGGCGGCACCCAGCAGCCGCAACTCCGGCCGGGGCGGGACCTCCGGCGTGGAGCGCGAGGCCGACGCCAATGGCGGGCGCGGCTCCGGTGTGATGTCGAAGAGGATCTCGCTGACCCCCGCGCCCGACACCCCGTCGACCAGACAGTGGTGGATCTTGGTCAGTAGCGCGACCCGGCCCGCTGTGAGCCCCTCGATGACCCACATCTCCCATAACGGCTTGGACCGATCAAGCGGGTAGGACCACAGCCGCGCGACGAGTTCGTCGAGTTCGGCGCGACCCCCGGGTGCGGGTACGGCGATATGGCGGATGTGGAAGTCCAGATCGGGGTCGCCGTCCACGTACCACGGTCGGTCCAGGCCGAGCGGGGCCTCGAAGACCCGGTAGCGCAGTTGCGGAAGTTCGGGAAGGCGCTCGCCCACCAGGGCGCGGATGTTCTCGACGGAGAAGTCCGGGGCCTTGCGCGGGTCGCAGATCGCCAGCGCCCCGATGTGCATGTGCCAGGCCGGCGTCTCGGCGAACCAGAACGCCGCGTCCACACTGGACATGCGGGGCATGCAGCCCAGGGTAGGTCAGGGCGCGGCCGGTCCGGGGGCCAATCTCGAGCAGGCCTTCATCGCCTCGTCCCAGGTCTCCTGGGGGACCCCGGCGGGCGGGCCGAGCACCGCCGGGCCGGCCGCGGCCGCGGGGACACCGTGGTCCTGCAGGCAATCGGCCAGCGACCCATGGGCCGGGGACGACGACGAGGGTGACGACGAGACGTTTGGTTCGGTGGGTTCGGTGGGTTCGGCGTCCCGGGCGCAGGATGCCAGCAACAATGCGCCGGCGACCATCGCCGCGGCGGGTACGCGCTTCATCCGACGTACCTCGACAGTCGCGCCGAGAGGTGTGGCACCAGTCCGCCATCGGCGTCGACGCGTTCCTCCACATAGGCCAGGTCGCCGTCGTCGACGATTCCGTAGAGCCGTTTGGCGCCACCGACCAGGATGCCGGACTTGCTGCGGGCCAGTGCGTCGGTGACCAGTTCCCAGGAAGACTGGGTGCGTGGGTGGCCGTAGAACAGTTCGACGTAACCCGCCGAGTGGGCCAGCAGCAGTTCGATCGCCTGCGACTCGCCCGGGTCGGCCGGGTCGTGGACGAACCGCCAGAAGCCGGTCTCCCGGAGGCCCTGGCTGTGGTACTCGCCCGCCTCGTCCAGTCGCCAGGACCGGGCTTCCCAGTTCAAATAGTCCCCGCCATCGTGGGAGACGATGATCTGCTGGCCGAACCGGTAGTCGCCGTGCGGTCCGCGGCCCTCACCCTCGCCGCGCCACACACCGACCAGTGGCAACAAGGCCAGCAGGGCGTCGCTGAGATCAGCGCCGATCCGCAAGTTCGCCGTGTCGGCAACCGGGAGGTCGTCGAAGACCGGGATATTGCGGCTGGCGGTCTGTTTGGCGCGCTCGGCGGCCGCGGCGACGGCCCGATCGCCGCTGCCTTTGAGGTCGTCGACGCTCACGACTCGTCGGTGATCAGTCGGTAGACCGCGTACAACGCGAACCAGGTGATCACGACGACCGCTACGACCAGCAGAATCTCGAAGAAGAGCACCACGGGGAAAGCTTATCGCGCTTGCCGGGGTGAGGTGTCGGCAGCCGGGAACCGGCTACGCGACTTTGACGTCGACTTCGTGAACCCCGGCGCCGACGGGGGCCACGGTTGCGTCACCCCGCCCGGCCGCCGACAGTGCGCGCACCGTCCAGGTCCCCGGCGCGGCGAAAAACCGGACGTCCCCACCGGGGGTTGCGACCAGCTCGGCGGTGAACTCCTGGGAGGCGTCCAGCAGGCGCACCGACGCGCCACCGACCGCGCGGCCGGAGTCGTCGACGACCCGGCCGGTGATCACGGTCTCCCGCTCCAGGTCCACCCCCGGCGGAAGGGGTGCGCGTCGTTCGCGAACAGATTCCATGGTCAGCGTCCCAACTCTGTCGAGGCGGCTCCGGCCGAGCGCCGGAGGTAGGTCGAGGCGGCTCCGGCCGAGTGCCGGAGGTGGGCGATCAGGGGGTAGATCTGGCAGCCGAGGCAGATCCCGAATGCCGCGTTGAGGAACGCGGCTGCCAGTGCGAGAGCCGCGGCGATCGCTCCGAGGAGCGGAGCGCCCAGCGCGAAACCGGCCACCCCGGTCGTCGCGAAGATCACGCCGACGAATTGGGCGAATCTCAGCGGGGCCACGGGCTCCCGATCGGTGGGCGGTCCAAGCCGTGGCGCCACCAGGGTGGCGAAAAGCCGACCGTACGGGTGGCGGCGCGGGCCGAGGGCTGCACCGATCGCGAACACCACGGCTTGGGCGGCCAACAGGGCGGCGGCGGCAGGGACGTGGACGGCGGACAGCGCCAACACCGCCAGGAGGACGGCGGTGGTGAGCCAGGCGGCGAAGCGCGGACCGCGAACATCGACCTGGTCGATGGCTGGCTGGGTAGTGAGCGACATGCGAAGACTCCTGTTGCTGGCAGGGCTGGACGGGACAGACCACTGGGGCACTGCTGGAAGAGCGCGACGGACGCGGAGAGGAAAGCGCCGGCTCAGCAGCTACAGCAACAACAGCAACAACCCGCGGTGCGGCACAGATCGACTGCGCGACGCTTGGTGAGCATGTGCTCGAGACGGGAAGTCACGAGGCGATGATACCGCTCATCGGGGGTGTCAGGTCAACAGGGCCTCGAGGGCCGAGGTGAGGTCGGCCGCCTTCGGCACTCCGGCGGAGCGGTACCGCTGACGTCCGTCGGCGTCGAAGATGAATGTCGTCGGCAGGGAGAGCACCGACAGCCTGCGTGCTGCGGCGGGGTTCTGATCCATGTCGACCTCGACATGCCGCACGGCCGGCAGGTCCGCGATGACCTGGTGAATG
>SYAB01000481.1 GCA_005787665.1 Actinomycetota bacterium | reverse complement strand
GCGGTGGCCCCACCACAGCTGCCGCGAGATGCACCAGTCGTGCATATCGTCGACCCAGGCGAACCAGCGCGGCTCCAGGCTCTTGGGGTGAATCACGATGTCGCCGTTGCGAACCGCGTCGCCGGCGGCCTTGGCCAATGAGTCCACCTTGACCCACCACTGCATGCTGAGCCGCGGTTCGATGGGCTCCCCGGAGCGTTCGGAGTGGCCGACGCTGTGCAGGTAGGGGCGCTTCTCGGCGACGATGCGGCCCTGATCCTCCAGGGCCTTGCGCACCGCGACGCGCGCCTCGAAGCGGTCCAGTCCGTCGAACGGGGTTCCGGTGCCGGTGATCCGGCCGGCGGTATCCATGATCGAGAGCATCGGCAGGCCGTGCCGCACCCCGATCTCGAAGTCGTTGGGGTCGTGCGCGGGAGTGACCTTCACCGCGCCGGTGCCGAACTCCGGGTCGACGTGGGCATCGGCGACGACGACGATGTCGCGGTCCTGGAAGGGGTGCGGCAGTGCAGCCCCGACCAGGTGCCGGTAGCGGTCGTCGTCGGGGTGCACCGCGATGGCGGTGTCACCGAGCATCGTCTCGATGCGGGTGGTGGCCACCACGATGTGTGGCTGCGCGTCGTCGGGCGAGCCGTAGCGGAACGACACCAGTTCGCCTTCGACCTCTTCGTATTTCACCTCGAGGTCGGAGATCGCGGTCTGCAGCACCGGCGACCAGTTGACCAGCCGCTCGGCCCGGTAGATCAGCCCCGCGTCATACAGTCGCTTGAAGATGGTGCGGACCGCCCGGGAGAGTCCCTCGTCCATGGTGAACCGGTCGCGGGACCAGTCCACCCCGTCGCCCAGACGTCGCATCTGGGCACCGATCGTCCCGCCGGACTCGTGTTTCCACTCCCAGACCTTCCCGATGAAGGCCTCGCGGCCGAGTTCCTCCCTGCCGGTGCCGTCTGCCGCCAGGCGCCGCTCCACCAGGGTTTGGGTGGCGATCCCGGCGTGGTCCATCCCGGGCAGCCACAAGACCTCGTAACCCTGCATCCGCTTGCGTCGGGTCAGGGCGTCCATCAGGGTGTGGTCCAGCGCATGGCCCATGTGCAGGCTGCCGGTGACGTTCGGCGGCGGCAACACGATGGAGTAGGCCGGCTTGACACTTGCCGCGTCGGCGGTGAAGTAACCGGCCTCGACCCACCCCTGGTAGATCAGGTCCTCGACCGCACCGGGATCCCATGTCTTGGGCAGCGCCCGGGAAGGAGAATCGGCACGGGTGTCGTCACTGGGCACCCGCTGATTCTAGGAACGCGGTTACTTGCCGCCGCGCAGCAGCCCACCGAGGATGCTGCCGAGGGCGTTGTTGCCGCCCCCACCGCCGCCGCCGAGGACGCTGCCCAGGATGCTGCCCAGCGCGTTGTTGCCGCCTCCGCCGCCGGCCCCGCCGAGGATGCTGCCCAGCACGTCGCCGATGCCACCGCCCGGGGCTGCCTGCGCCTGCGCACCGGATCCGGCGGCGTTCTTCTGGGCGAACTGCTTGCCGACGTAGGCCAGCACGATCGGGGCCAGCATCGGCAGCAGGCGCTTGATCAGGTCACCGCCCGGGGCGCCGCCCCCGGCGAGCGCCGAGGCGACCTGGTTGGTGTCGTTACCGCCGAACAGGCTGGCCACGAGCTGGTTGCCCTGGTTCTCGTCGAGCTGGTCGACGTTGACGCCACCGGTCAACAGGTCGCTCTCGCCTTCGGCGACGACCGCGGACTCCAGTTCGCTGGAGTCGATGTCGTCGGCCTGGACGTTTTCGGCGAGGGTGCCCAGCAGGGTGGGGACCAGGGTCTGGATGGCCTGGCTCACCTGGCCCTGGTCTGCTCCCAGCTTGCTGGCGATGTCCGCCACCGGGATCTGGTTCAAGAGGTCATCGAGACCGGCCATGTTCACGTTCACTTTCGACTGAGTTGGCACGAACGGCTGGGTTGCCAGAACGGAACCGACAGTAGTTTGCCGGGGCCGATCGCGCCATCATTACGCTCAGAGCGTCAGGTCAGTCTGGCCGACTTCAGCGAAATCCCCGCCCCGGGGAATCGGGCCAGCAGGGCGTCACCCATCGCCGCGGCCGGGGTGAGCACGCCGTGCAGATCGGGAAGCTTGTCGCGATCCAGGGCCAGCGCCAGTCCGCATTCGCCCAGCATCACCGAGGTGGCCTTGTACCCGGGATCCCCGCTCTGGGACATGGTGGCCACGTACCGCGCCCCGGAACTGGTGGTGGTGTAGGTCTCCACCCGGTACCAGCCCTGCTCGCGGACCTGCTCGCTGGGGCCGGTGCCCGGCTTGGGGGCCAGTCGCTCGACCAACCGACGGGGCAGGAAACGGAAGAACCGGCTGCCCAGCGCGGCCACGCCGTTAGTGGCGGCGGTCGCCACCGCCGAGGTGACCGGCGCCAGGACCGACGGGCCGACACTCATGTATTCGGCGTAGCGGAACCGCCGGCCATAGGCGTAGTCGAGCAGGGCGTTGCTGCGCCGCACGATCCGGGTGTTGTACATCGCCATCACGAAGCCGGCGGCCCACACCCCGGCCAGTTCCGGGGCGATCTCGGCGCCGCGGCGCCAGGGCAGGTCGGGCTGGGCACCCAGTTCCGGCTCGGCCCCACGATCCTGGGCCAGTGTGTAGGGGTCCTCAAGCAGCTTGCGGGTGTCCGGGTCACCGGAGGAGGCCCGGAAGACCTCGATCATCGAGGCGACCGTACCGCCGGACACCCCGCCGGAGAATCCGCGCAGGACGAAGTTGGTGTCCAGCAGATCGCCGGCATCGTCCTGGCGGGCGCGCCGGAACAGTTCGTACACGGTCATGTCCGACGGGATGGAGTCGAATCCGCAGGCATGCACGATGCGCGCCCCGGTATCGACGGCCTGCTTGTGGTAGTCATCGATGCTCTGCCGGACGAACATCGCCTCACCGGTCAGGTCGGCGTAGTCGGTGCCGGCCTTGGCGCAGGCGGCCACCAGGGGCAGTCCGTAGCGGCTGTAAGGCCCGACGGTGGTCACCACCACCCGGGTGCGGGCGGCCATCTCGTCCAGGGTCGATGGACGCTCGGCGTCGACGGTCAGGACCGGCCAGGACTGCGCCGCTTCGCCCAGGGTCGCCCGGACCGCCTCGAGCTTTCCCGGCGAGCGACCGGCCAGCGCGATCCGGGCGCCGCCACCGGCTTTGGCCAGATACTCAGCGGTGAGCTTGCCGACGAAACCGGTTGCCCCATAGATGACGATGTCGAATTCGCGCCCAGTCATGGGCCTCAACTTACGCCAGGGGCGGGGGCGCCGATCGGGTCAGCCGATGCCGATG
>SYAB01000480.1 GCA_005787665.1 Actinomycetota bacterium | reverse complement strand
CCCCTCGCCGCCGCGCTGGCCGCGGCCCGGCGCGCCGTCGCGGAGTCGTCGCGCCCCGGGCCGGTGCCGGCCGATCTGTCCCCCCCGCTCGGTGCCGCGGCCGCCGACAAGCCCGAGGTGTTCCTGGACGGGTGCGTGCGGTCCTGGACCGAGGTCGGCGTCCCGGACTGTGTATCAGGGAATCCACCGGGCGACACCACGGTCGCCCTGGTCGGGGACTCACACGCCGCGATGTGGCAACCGGCACTGGAACCCGTTGCCCGCCAACATGGTTGGCGACTCGCGACGATGGCGAAGGTCACCTGCCCGCTGCAGGATCTCCCCATCGTCAGCCCCTACCTCGGCCGGGAGTATTCCGAGTGCGTGCAATGGCGCACTGAGGTGCTCACCGCCCTTCAGGCCCAGCGGCCCAGGCTCGTGGTGCTGGGCATGTCCCGCCGGTACGGCCCCGACTTCGGTTTCACCAGCTACGACCCGGCGTGGGTCGCAAGCCTGACTCGGCTCATCGGTGACCTGCGGGCCTCCACCGGAGCCAGGATTCTGGTGCTCGGGCCGGTGCCCGACCCGCACGGCAACGTGCCGGTCTGCTTGTCGGGGCACCTCGTCGACGCGTTGAGTTGCGCCCCGCAACGCCAGGCCGGGCTGTACGCCGACGGAGTCGACGCCGAGATGGCCGGCACCGCCGCCGGCGGGGGGCAGTACGCGGACCTCTCCGCACTGTTCTGCACAGAGGACGTGTGCCCCGTCGTGGTGGGCAAGGATCTGGTGTTCCGTGATGACAACCACGTGACCGTCTCCTATGCGCGAACCCTCGCGCCGGTGTTCGGGATGATCGCCGAGCAGGCGATGGCACCGCGCAGCTGAGCACGCTGTTAGCCTCGGTGCCGTGGCCGAACCGATCCTGTACGACGTCACAGACCGGGTCGCGGTGATCACGGTCAACGACCCCGACCGGCGCAACGCGGTGACGCAGGCCAGTTCGGAGCTGCTGCGCGACGCAGTTGCGCGCGCCGAAGCCGATCCGGGCGTGCATGCGGTCGTTCTCACCGGCGCGGGAAAGGCGTTCTGCGCGGGTGCCGACCTGTCGGCGCTGGGTGCGGCGACGACCGAGGGGCTGGAGCGCATCTACGCCGGTTTCATGGCCGTCGGGCGCTGCACGCTGCCGACCATCGCCGCGGTCAACGGCGCCGCCGTCGGGGCCGGGATGAACCTCGCGCTCGCCGCCGATGTCCGCATCGCCGGGCCGCATGCGATGTTCGATCCGCGTTTTCAGAAACTCGGCATCCATCCGGGCGGCGGGGCCACCTGGATGCTCAATCGCGCCGTGGGTCCGCAGGTGGCCCGGGCGGCGTTGCTGTTCGGGATGCGTTTCGATGCGGAGGCGGCCGTGCGGCACGGCCTCGCCCTGTCGACCGCCGAGGACCCGGTGGCGGCTGCTCTCGAACTCGCGGCCGGGCCGGCATCGGCACCCCGGGAGGTCGTGTTGGCCACCAAAGCGTCGATGCGGGCCACCGCGATCCCCGGTTTCAGCGATGCCGAGCACCACGAGGCCGCCAAGAACATCGAACTGGGACCGCAGGCCCTCACCATCGAGTCACCGGAGTTCAAGGCCCGTCTGGCCGCCGCGCGTCAACGCTGAGAATCAGGCGCCCGACTGTTCATCGAGTAGTCGCAGCGCGAGACGCGGACAGCGTTTGACCGCCTGCTCGGCATAACGTTGCAGTCCGGGGGGGATCTGCGGATCTCGAGATCCATTGCGCGACAGGGGGTATCCCCAGTCGTCGCGGTCCAATAGCTCGGGCAGCAGCTCAGTGCACAATCCCCGGCCATCGCAACGCGTCCAGTCGATGTGCAGTCTGCTCATTGCGGCCACCCGCCGATGAAATGCTCGTCGCCCTCGGCGTCGACCAGTCGGGCGGGTGCGTCCAGTGTC
Organism: Actinomycetota bacterium; assembly: GCA_005787665.1. The sequence goes on along the minus strand of SYAB01000480.1, from coordinate 8,330 downwards.
GAGATCCATCCGGGGGCAGAGCGTCCGCGGATGATGGCTGCGGTGCTGACGGTGTTTGCCGCCAGACAACTGGGGGCGACGACACTGACACTTCGCCACACCGGTTCGGCCGACGCACCGGTACGCGGGTCGAGGATGTGGTGGTAGGCATCGCCCGCGCGCCGCCAACGGCGCCGCCGCGTGCTCGAGGTCGCCAGGCCGGTGTCCGTGCCGATGGTGATGTGGCTGGCGGGATCGTCGTCGCAGTCCTTGACCACAACCCGCCATCCGCCCTCCGGGGTCGGCCCCGCGGTGACGATGTCCCCGCCGAGATTGACCAGGACACCGGTACCCGTCTCGCGGTGGACCAGCGCCCCGCAGCGATCGGCAGCCGCCGCCTTGGCCGTGGCACCCAGATCCAGCAGCGTTCCCGGGGGCATCCGCACACTGTCGCCGTCGAACTCCACTGCAGTCCAGTCGACCGGTGCCGCGATCGAGGCCAGCCGAGGGACCGCGGTGTCGGGCGCCGCGAAGGCGCGGTCATACCCCAGCTCCACGATCGCGCTGCCGACCGTGGGATCGACGTCGCCATCGGTCACCCTGGCCGCGTCGAGAGCGGCCGAGAGAAGGTCGGCCAGCATCCGGCTGACCGGTTGGCGCACCCCGTTGGCCGCGGCCAGGGCGCTGACCTCAGAATCGGGACGGAACCGCGACGCGGCCCTCTCGATGCCATCCAGTTCGGCGTCAACGAGCTCGCGGGCCCGCCGCAGGCACGCGGGGTCGGTGACCAGGAGGTGCATATCGGTGCTCCACCGGTCCCACAGCATGCCCACGGGTTCCGGCGGGGCATCGGATGAACTCACGGCGCCGAGTCTGGCGGGGGTTTCTTTGAGCGCTGTAAGAATCGACGTGGCACCCTTCCAGACGTGTCCGCTCCACTTCTGCTCCTCGTCGAGGACGACCGCGCACTCAGCGCGCTTCTCGAGGAACTGTTCACCGCGGAGGGGTACCGGGTGGAGACAGCCTACGACGGACAGCAGGGGATGCACCTGGGACTCAGCGGAAAGCATGACGCGCTGATCGTCGACCGGGGCCTGGCGGTGCTGGACGGTGCCGATCTGGTCGCCCTGTTGCGGGCTCGGGGTATCACCACGCCGGCGTTGATCCTGACCGCTCGGGGATCGGTCGCCGACCGGGTGGAGGGTCTGGACGCCGGCGCACAGGACTACCTCGTCAAGCCCTTCGAGGTACCTGAACTGCTTGCCCGGGTCCGGGCATTGGTGCGGCGCACCGACGACGCTTCGACCGTCCTGTCCGCCGGCGGCTTGCGCCTGGACCTGATGTCGCGCCGAGTCAGCGGCCCCGATGGCCTCGACGTCGAACTCACCGACCGGGAGTGCGCGCTGCTGGCGACCCTGATGGGGGCACCGCGCACCGTTCTCAGCAGGCCTCAACTGCTGACGCGTGCGTTCGAAGGAGTGGAATCCGAAGCAGCCGTTGACCTTTACGTGCACTACCTGCGCCGCAAGCTCGGCAAGACGGTGGTCCGCACCGTGCACGGCTCGGGCTACCGGTTCGGGCTGGAATGACATCGAACCCGACGAAAGCCCCGCCCGACGATCTGGCGGTGGTCCGGCGCGCCGGCCGGATCGTGGCATTGCAGACCTCGGTAGCGCTGGCGGCGGTGCTCCTGCTGGTCGGCATGGTTCTCGCTGGGGCGTACGTGCGGTCGCAGAGCCGTCAGATCGACGACGAGCTGACCGTGGTGGTCGAGACTGCCGACGACGCGGTCGATCCGCCGCCGGGAATGCAACTCGCCATCCGGGACGCCGCGGGCGCAGTGTCGGCCAGTGCCGGCGGACAGGTCGGGGTAGCCCTGCTGTCGGGACCGGCCGGCTTCACCGATGTGCGCGACGGGAAACGCTCCTACCGGGCCCTGGTCGCCGACCGACCCGGGGGCCGCGTCGTCGCCGTGATGGACATGGCGCCCTACCAGGCGAGCCGCGGACGCGTCCTCGGCGCGCTGGCGCTGGCGGAACTGACCGGAATGGTGGCATCCATCGTGGTGGTGGCACTGTTCACCCGCCGTTCGGTGCGCCCGCTGGCCCAGGCGCTGGAGTTGCAGCGGCGGTTCGTGGCCGATGCCTCCCACGAACTGCGCACCCCGCTGACCATCCTGCACACCCGGGCCCAACTGCTGGCCCGCCGGATTCACGCCGGCGACCTCGCCGCGGCCACGCAGGATGCCGACGCGCTGGTCGGGGACACTCGTAATCTCGGCGGTATCGTCGACGACCTGCTCAGTTCCGCCACCATGACACCCGTTCGCAAGGGCGGAGAGCGTATCCACGCCGGACGGCTGGCCCATTCGGTGTGCGACAGCTTCGCCGCCCACGCCCACTCGATCGGTGTGGGATTGACCTGCACGGCGGATGCGGGCGACCTGGAGGTCAACGGCTCGGAGGCCGCTCTGCGGCGGGCGTTGACCGCGCTGATCGACAACGCCCTGGGTCACCAGAAGGACGGCGGAAGCGTCCGGGTGGACATCCGGCGCGAAGGCCGGCGGATCGTCGTCGCGGTGATCGACGACGGCCTGGGTATTGACCGGGCCACCATGGCCACGCTGTTCAACAGGTTTTCCCGTGGTAGCACCCGTACCGGCGGTCGCCAGTCGTATGGCATCGGGCTTTCGCTGGTGCGCGAGATCGTCCACGCGCACGGTGGCCAGATCAGGGTGACCTCGTCCCCGGACCAGGGCGCGACATTCACCATCACGCTGCCGGCTGCGCAGTAGTGCCGGGTGTCGCGTCGTTGAGCCTTCCCGGAATTTGAGCCTTCCAAGAATCGGTTGCCACGATCGGTGTCATGAGATCACCGCGCTCTGGATTCCGTCGGGTCACCGTCACCTCGTGGGCGCTGGCCGGGATCGGGGTCGCCGGGGTCGCCGGGGCATCGCACCTGGCCTACACGGGAACGCTGAAATCCGTCGCCGAGGACATACCCGTCGCTGCCCCGGTTGCGATCCGGGCCGTGCCGCCCGCCGTCACGCCCGTGTCGCCCAGCACGCCCGCGCGGCAGGCGCCGGCGGCAGCCCCCGTCGCACCAGCGCCACCGGGACCGACGCGTCAGGCGCCGGCTCCCCCACCCCCGGCCTACGCACCCCCGCAGGAACCGACCTACACACCGCCGCCGGTCGACAACCAGGCCGCGATCGCCCCGCAGGCACCGGTCTACACGGCCCCGGTTCAGCAGGCGCCCGTCGCCGTCCCGCGGCCCCCCCAGAGTGATTCCCCGATCCGACGCAGCACCGTGCGAGCCGGCGGCGGATCGGTATCCCCGGGTAACAAGTTCACCCCGTCGCACACCGCGTCACGAGGATCCTGACCCATGAGCAATGAGGCGCTGTGGGCCCTGGGCCGCGGCAACGGCATCGTGGCGCTCGCCTTCATGACGCTGTCCGTCGCTCTGGGCATCGCGTCCCGATCGGGGCGTCCGTTATTCGCACTGCCCCGTTTCGGGGTGGCCGCCATCCACCGCTTCGTCGCCTTGGCGGCGACGCTTCTCGTGCTGCTCCATGTGGGTTTGCTGCTCCTCGACCCGCACGCCAAACTCCGGATCATCGACGTCGTGGTGCCGTTCCTGGGCGAATACCGGCCACTCTGGCAGGGGCTGGGAACCGTCGCGGTCGATCTGCTGATCATCGTCGTCATCACCAGTCTGCTGCGAGACCGCTTGGGGCCGAAAGTGTTCCGGACGGTTCACTGGACCACCTACCTGCTCTGGCCGATTGCCATGGCCCACTCACTGGGCAACGGCACCGACACCGGACGGATCTGGTTTCAGGTCTTCGCGGCCTGTTGTGGTCTCCTCGTGACCGTCGCCGTGGCGTTGCGGTTGCGTGGCGACTTCGCGGAATTCTCCGGCGCATGAGCGGGATGTCGCGGCTGTTCGCCGCCGCGGGACCTGGCCTGCCCGCTCATCTCGACCAGTTCGGCGAGTCGCCCACCGTGACAGCGGAGCTGATCGGCGAGATCGAGACCGCCGGCCTGTCAGGGCGCGGTGGTGCCGGATTCCCGACTGGCCGCAAGATGGCCGCCGTCCGCGGGACCGCACCACTGGTGGTCGGCAACGGCGCCGAAGGGGAACCCCTCAGCCGTAAGGACACCACTCTGTTGACCCGGGCGCCGCACCTGGTTCTCGACGGCCTCTCCGCCGCCGCCGCGGCCATCGGAGCCGACACGGCGTATCTGTACGTGAACACCGCCGCGCGCCAGCCCGTTGCCGACGCCCTCGCCGAGCGGCGTGCAGCCGGCGTGGACGTCCACCCGGTGAGCGTCGTCGTCGCGCCCGAACGTTTCGTCGCCGGCGAGGAGTCCGCCGCGCTCCGACGTATCGAGGGCGGCCCGGCCCTGCCCCGGGACCGCACCGTCGTCTCCGCGGTCTCCGGCATCGGCGGGCGGCCCACCCTGGTCAACAACGTCGAGACCCTCGCCCACATCGCGCTCATCGCGCGGTTCGGGTCGGCATGGTTCCGCTCGGTCGGCGACGCGGCCGAACCGGGCACCATGCTTGTCACCCTCTCCGGTGCGCTCCGTCAGGCGATTGTCGAGATACCCACCGGCGTCGCACTGCTCGATGTCCTGACCGAGGCAGCTGTAGGCCCACACACGCTGCGTGCGGTCCTGATCGGCGGTTACCACGGAACATGGCTCCCTGCAAAGCAGTTCGGTGCGGCGCGTATGGCGAGATCAGGACTCGAGTCCCTCGGGGCCACACCGGGCGCCGGAGTCATTCACGGACTGGACCGCACCGAATGCGGGCTGAAGCGCACCGCCGAGATCACCGGCTACCTGGCCGATCAGAGCGCGCGACAGTGCGGTCCGTGCCTGAACGGGCTGCCGCGGCTGGCCGCCCTTCTCGACGAACTGGCCTTCGGGCATGCCACCGAGGATCTGGTCCATCGGGTGCACCGAATGGTCGGGCTCGTCGACGGCCGGGGATCGTGCCGGCATCCTGACGGAACCGCCCGGCTGGTCCGCAGCGCGCTCGAAGCCTTCTCCGACGATGTCGCACTGCATCGTGACGGCCGCTGCGTCGTCGGGGAGTCGGCGGACTAGGGTCGCGGCGGCTACCCCAGCCCGACCTCGCGAGCGATCAGCATCAACTGGACTTCGGTCGTCCCCTCGCCGATCTCGAGGATCTTGCTGTCCCGGTAATGCCGCGCCACCGGGTATTCGTTCATGAAGCCGTATCCGCCGTGGATCTGGGTGGCGTCGCGGGCGTTGTCCATCGCGGCTTCGCTGGCCACGAGTTTGGCGATCGCGGCCTGCTTCTTGAACGGCTTGCCGGCCAGCATCAGCGCCGCCGCGTCGTAGTAGGCGGTCCGGGCGGCGTGAGCGCGGGCCTCCATCCGGGCGATCTTGAACTCGATCGCCTGATAGCGGCCGATCGCCTGACCGAATGCGGTGCGCTCCCCGGCGTATTTGACGCACTCGTCAACGCAGCCCTGGGCCGCTCCTACAGCCAGTGCGGCGATCGCGATCCTGCCCTCGTCGAGGATCTGCAGGAAGTTGGCGTAGCCGCGTCCGCGTTCACCGAGCAGGTTCTCCTGCGGCACCCGCACGTCGGTGAAGGACAACGGGTGGGTGTCGGAGGCGTTCCAGCCGACCTTGTCATAAGCGGGCTCCACGGTGAATCCCTTTGCCGGAACGGGAATCAGGATGGCCGAGATCTCCCGGCGGTCACCGACCGTGCCGGTGACCGCGGTGACGGTGACCAGCCGGGTGATATCGGTCCCGGAGTTGGTGATGAACTGCTTGGACCCGTTGATCACCCAGTGCCCGTCGTCCAGTCGCGCGGTGGTCCTGGTCGCCCCGGCATCGGTACCGCCACCCGCCTCGGTGAGACCGAAGGCGCCCAGCGCACGACCACTGGTCAGCAGGGGCAGCCACTCCTGCTTCTGCGCCTCGCTACCGAACCGGTATACCGGCATCGCGCCCAGCGAGACCCCGCCCTCCAGGGTGATGGCCACACTCTGGTCGACCTTGCCGAGTTCCTCCAGTGCCAGGCAGAGCGCGAAGTAGTCCCCGCCCATACCGCCGTACTCCTCGGGAAACGGCAGTCCGAACAGGCCCATCTCGGCCATTCCGGCGACCACCTCGTAGGGGAAGGAGTGCTCGGCGTCATGGCGCGCCGCGACGGGGGCGACGACCTCGCGGGCGAAGTCCCGCACGGTCTTGGCGAGCTGCTCGTATTCGTCGGGAAGGTTTGCGGCAGAAAGAAACTGAGTCATGTGTCAACCCTTCGGAGTAGCGGTTATCCGGGCCAGCGGCTGGCCGACCTTGACCTGGTCGCCGACCGCGACGAGCAACGTGACCGCCCCGGCCACCGGCGAGCGCAGGGAGTGCTCCATCTTCATCGCCTCGACCGCGACGATCACCGTCCCGGCCTCGACCGGTTCGCCGTCGGCGACCCCGAGGGCGACCACCGATCCCGGCATCGGGCTGGTGAGTTCGGCGTCGCCGCTGTGTTCGTCCTGCGCGCGCACCGGGGCCTCGCGAACCTCCTCGGCCATCACGGTGCGGCCGTCACCCGCCAGCCAGATCTCGTGGCCGGCGACGGCGGTGGCGTAGGTGCGGTGCACCCCATCCAGCGTGAGCGAGAGCTCCGGTTCGGCCCATCGGGCGCTCAGCGACCGGACCGGGCCGTCCTCGATCCGGACCCGGGCGCCGCCGGGATGGCCGGTGATGTGGACATGCTCGGTGCGCTCCGAGCAGCGCAGCCGGATGCTGGTCGGCGCGGGGTCGGCGATCCGCCAGCCCGACGGCGCCTGCCAGGGGTCCGTCGGCGCCACGGGCCAGCGCTGCAGCCAGCGCAGGGCCGCGGCGGCGATCAGATCCTCATCAGTGGCGGGACCGGGGTGGTACCGCATCCGTTCGAGCAGGCCGGTGTCGAGCCGTCCCGCCGCGACGTCCCGGTCGGCCAGCGCATGGCGCAGGAAGTCGATGTTGGTGCGCACCCCGAGGACCGCGGTGCCGGCCAGCGCCCGGTCCAGACCGCGGAGCGCCGCGGACCGGTCGACTGCGTGAACGATGACCTTCGCCAGCATCGGGTCGTAGTCGCTGCCGACCGTCATCCCGGCCGACAGCCCGGAATCCACCCGCACGCCGGGGCCCACGGGCTCCCGGACAGCCAGCACAGGCCCACCGGTCGGCAGGAATCCGGCGGCCGGGTCCTCGGCGTACACCCGCGCCTCGATGGCGTGGCCGCGGATGACGATCTCGTCCTGGGTGTGGGTGATCGGCTCCCCCGCCGCGATCCGCACCTGCCACTCCACCAGATCCCATCCGGTGACCATCTCGGTCACCGGATGCTCGACCAGCAGCCGGGTGTTGCACTCCATGAAGAAGAACTCGTCGGGACGGTCGGCGGACACGATGAACTCCACCGTGCCGGCGCCGACGTAGTCGACGCTCCGCGCGGTGTCACACGCCGCCGCCCCGATCCGGGCGCGAGTGGCATCGTCGAGCAACGGCGAGGGGGCTTCCTCGATGACCTTCTGATGCCGGCGCTGAAGGCTGCATTCCCGCTCGCCGAGGTGCAGCACACCGCCGTGGCCGTCGGCGAGTACCTGCACCTCGATATGCCTGGGCGACAACACGAACCGCTCGAGGAACAAGGTGTCGTCGCCGAAGGCGGCAGCCGCCTCGCGGCGCGAGGCGACCAGGGCCCCCGGCAGGTCGGCGGGGTCGTCGACGCGACGCATACCCTTGCCACCGCCGCCCGCCGACGGCTTGACCAGGACCGGGAAACCGATCGCGGGGGCCGCGGAGATCAGGTCGGCATCGGAGAGCCCCGGTTCGGCGATGCCGGGGACCACCGGGACGCCGAAGGCCGATACCGCGGACTTGGCCGCGATCTTGTCCCCCATGGTGGCGATGGCCGCGGCGGGCGGTCCGATGAACACCACGCCGGCCCGCTCGAGCGCGACCGCGCATTCGGCGTGTTCCGAGAGGACTCCGGAGCCGGGATGCACGGCCTGTGCACCGGTGCGCAACGCCGCGCTCACGATCGCATCGATGTCCCGGGAGCTCTGGCGGGCCGGGGGCGGCCCGACCCGGACGGCCAGATCGGCTTCGGTCACGTGCCGGGCACCGGCGTCGGCGTCGCTGTAAACCGCGATCGCGCGAATGCCCATCGCCTTGAGCGTACGAATGACCCGAACGGCGATCTCGCCGCGATTGGCCACCAGGACGGTGTCGAAGGTCGTCATCGTCACATCCGGAAGACGCCGTAGGAGACCGGCTCCAGCGGCGCACCCGCGCACACCGAAAGGGCCAGTCCGAGAATGG
>SYAB01000479.1 GCA_005787665.1 Actinomycetota bacterium | reverse complement strand
GCATCTACGAGGGCGACCGGACCATGTACATCAACGCCGAGGAAGGCGTCGACTGCGGGGCGTGCACAGTGCTGTGCGAGGGGGACGCGATCTACTACGAGGACGATCTGCCGGAAGGTGAGCGCCGGTTCCTCGCCGACAACGCCGCCTTCTTCACCGAGATCCTGCCCGGCCGCGACACCCCGCTGGGGACGCCGGGCGGCGCGGGCGACCTCGGTGCGGTCGGGGTGGACACCCCGATGGTCGCCGGGCTGCCGCGCACCTAGCGGGTCAGGCCGGCGGCTCCCCGCCGGCGAACTCGCAGAACGCCGCGTAGGCGCGGGCGCCGTACACCGTGGCCGGTCCGCCGTGCAGGAGGATGGCCACGCCGATCGCCTCCGCGGCCTCCTTGGTGGTGGCTCCGGCGCGGGCGGCCCCGCGCGCGTGCGAGGCGATACAGCCGTCGCAGCCGTGCACCACGCCGATGGTCATCGCCATCAGTTCCTTGACCTTTGTCGGCAGCGCGCCGTCGACCAGCGCCGCACCGCTGAGGTCGTTGAACGCGCGATAGACGTCCGGGATCTCCTGCCGAAGCGCCCGATGCTGAGGACGGAGATCGTTGAGGACGCCGTGGTAGTGGGCGCCGTCGCGGGGAGTGTCGCCGTGGGCCGTGTCGCTCATGACTCAAACCCTAGTCAAGCCTTAGTCATCCCGGCCTCATCACCCACGCGCGGTAACGAAGTGGCGGGTTTAGCTGAAGTACCTCAGGGGGTACAGATTCCATTGCGGCTGCCGCGCCAGCATCTACACTGCGATGTGCTGTTAGCCGCACCGAGGGACAGGGAGCCACAGGACGCCATGGCAGGAGCAGTTCGACGGGCGCTCGCCGCCGCGGGAATCGTGGTGGCCGCGACCGCAGCAGGCGTCCCGACCAGCGTGGCCGCGACCGCCCCGGCGGTGACCGCCGGAAGCGTGGCCTCCGTCCAGCCGGTCAACGCCTCGACGGTCGGGGTGGCGCACCCCATCATCGTGACGTTCACCCGCCCGGTCGCCGACCGCGCCGCCGCCGAGCGATCGATCAGGGTCACCTCGCCGACGGATATGACGGGCCGCTTCGAGTGGCGCAGCGACAATGTCGTGGAGTGGAAGCCCGACCGGTTCTGGCCCGCGCATTCCCGGATCACCCTGATGGCCGGGGGTCAGAAGCGGACCTTCGGCACCGGTTCGACCGTGTTGGGGGTCGGCAGCATCTCCAACCACACCTTCACCGTCAGTGTCGACGGCGTGATCATGCGCCAGATGCCGACATCGTTCGGCAAGCCGAGGTTCGCCACGCCGGTCGGTTCGTTCACCGTGCTGGAGAAGTACAAGTCGATCGTGATGGACTCGCGCACGATCGGCATCCCTCTCGAGGATCCCGAAGGCTACAAACTGACGGTGGCCGACGCGGTGCGGATCACCTGGGGCGGCGTCTACGTGCACTCGGCCCCGTGGTCGGTCGGATCACAGGGCTACGCCAACGTCAGCCACGGCTGTATCAACCTCAGCCCCAACAACGCGCTCTGGTACTTCAACCAGGTCGGCATCGGTGACCCGGTGGTCATCAACTGGTGACCCGCAGTCGGGGCTACTTGGGGTAGTTCGCCGCGAAGTCGATCGTGACCTCGTCGGCGACCTTCAGCGATCCCATGAACAGCGAGTAGGGCTTGACCCCGAAATCGCTCTGGGTGAGGTGAACCTCGGTGGCCAGCGCCCACGAATCACCGTCGTCGCGCACGACCAGGTCGACGATCTGCGGTCGGGCGGTGCCATGAATCTCCACTGTGCCGTGTAACCGGTAGCCGTCGCCGGTCTTCTCGATCTCGGTGGCCTCGAAGCGGATCTGCGGAAACTTCTTGGCATCCAACGACTTCAACGCGTTGGCGCGGGCCACCAGCTTCTCCGGGCTGCCCAGCGGGGTGACGCCGCCCTCGCCGCCGAGGACGTCGAGGGAGTCGACCGGCACGCTCAGTTCCGCCTTCGTCGGCGTCTTGCCGGACCATTGCACCGTCGCCTGCCAGGAGCGCATCCCGATCGTGAGCCGGTGACCCATCTTCGCGGCGCGGCCCGCAACTCCGGTGCGAATTCGTAGCTGGCCGGATTCGGCGCCGAGCGACCAACTCTTCATCGTCGTCATCGCCCGATGGTATCCGCGGGCGGGCGGCTGCCCGCCGCCGGATCTGGCGTCAGCCGCCGGATCCGGACGCCCGCGGGGTCACGGTGACCGTGGTCGTGCTCACCGTGGTGCTCGGCGTGGCGGGGGAGTTCTCCGAGGTCGTCGGTGAGTTCTCCGACGACGTGGCCGGCTCCGACGTCCTCTTCTCAGGGGAGAATCGCGGCTGCCCGAACTCCAGCCAGGAGTCCCGGTAGAGGACGGTGTCGCCCTCGGAGACCAGCAGCATCTCCGGAGACACCGCATAGGTGACGCCCTCGTTGGTGGCGATGATAGCGCCGTCGGCAGCCCGTCCGGCGGGCGCGGTCAGTGCCGTCTCGTCGCTGAGCCTGACCCCGCGGTACTCCAGCGCGCCGTCGGAGTCCACGCAGATCACCACCATCGCGCGCGATGTGCGGCCGAACGCCATCAGCGTCTGGCTGCTGTCGCAGCGGGCGGCCGAATCGGTGAAGCCGTATCCGTCAGTGGCCGATTCGGACGCCGAGGGGCTGGGCGTGGTGGTCGGCTCGGCTCCCGCTTCGGGCAGCCCGACCTCGTCCACGGTCAGTCCCGCGGCGGCGAGCAGGGCGGCCGCGGCCAGCATGGCGCCGAGCGGACGATAACGATCAGACATTCCGTAAGCCAACCACTTCGCGGTCCTGATTCCGCGTTGGCGCCGCGGCGTTTCGGGTGCTTTCCTCAGCCGACCGATGCGGGCGGAGGGACGTGACTGAGAACCGCCCAGAGCAGCCGGGCGGCCTTCCGGGCACGCTCGTCGGGCACGATCGGGGCGGCGTCGCCGGGCTGCTCGGCCGGCGCGCCGCCGATGTGCTCGACCAACGCCACGGCAAGAACACGCAATTTCACGTTCGACTCGTGACTGGCCCGCCGCAGCGTCGCCCAGGCGGTCTCCGCGTCGCAGCGCAGGCAGCCCATGATGACACCTTTCGCCTGTTCGATCGCGCCGCGGGATTGCAGGACCGCGAGCATGTCGGCGATCTGTGCGCCGCCTTCGGTGGCCGAGGTCATCAGCGCAGCGGTGATCAGCTGTTCGTAGCCGATCAGGGTGGCGATGGTGGCGGCGTCGGCCGGACGGGCCAGCACGCAGGAGAGCACCACGGTCTCGTCATCCCGCCAGACGCCGGGAACGGCGGCCGCTCCGCGCGCCGCGCGGAGTTCCTCGTCGCGGCCGGGTATCCGGGCGCGGGCGGCGTCGAACGTGAGTCCGGGCCACCGGTCGTCATTCCACAGATCCAGGCTGAGCACTGGGACCTGATGCTCGACGGCGTCGATGACCGGACCGCCGAGACCGGAACGCTGCGCGGCCACGTAGTCGCCCCCGAATCCGCGTTCTGCGCACGCCGTCATCGCTGCGCTCTTGGAGTGCAGGGTGACCGCGAGGGCGGTCGCGTCGGGCAGGTCGTGCTGGACCCGTTCGAGGATCCGGTCGAGCAATTGGCTGTGCGCAGCCTCATCCCGGGGGTGGAAGGTCGGTGCCGGCACCCGGCTCACTCCCTCGTCACGACGGTGGCGACGCGGTCCAGCCCGGAGATGCTGAGCAACGTCATGATGTGCCCGGTCGGCCTGACCACCATGGTCAGCTCGCTGGCCGCGGCCAGCGTGAACAGCGCCCGTACCGCCGCACTGTCGCAGTAACTCACACCGGTCAGGTCGACCCGCAGGGCGTCGACGCCGGCCGCCGCCGCCGACATCGACGCCTGGAACTCATCGACATTGGCCAGGTCGATATCGCCGGACACCACGACCAGCGGCGGGCGGTCACCGGAGGCCGCCGTGACCACGAAGCGGGCGTCCGTCATCGGCGCAACTCCTTGACCATCGCGACAGTGGTTCCTTCCGGGGTGCTGGTCAGCTCTGCCGAGTCGACCAGGGCGTTGATCAGCGGGATACCGTGACCGCGGTGCCCGACCTCCGCCGAGGCCGGCTTCCAGACCCCGGTGTCGGCCACCGTGATACTCAGCCGGCTGCCGGTGATCGACGCGGTGACGGTGATCGTAACCTGCCCGACCGCCCCGACGACGGCGTGTTCGGTGGCGTTGGCGGTCGCCTCACCAACCGCGAGAACCAGGTCGGCGCAGGACTCCGGATCGACGCCGGCCGCGCCCAGCCACTGCCGCAGCAGGCCCCGGCCGACCGCCAGGTTGGCCGGCTCGGCGGGCAGGGCGATGCACAGCGGTTCGGGAGGAGGGCGGTAAACCCCCGCCGCCACGCCGGCGCCCGCGGCGCCGGCGAGCCGGGCCATCACCTGATCGGCCACCTGCTCGGGCGGCACGGCTTCACAACCGTCGAGCGCCGCGGCGGCCGGACCGATCCGGCCGGTGCACAACAGCACCGTCGCCCCGGGTCGCAGCGGTGCCACCACGAGGCGCCCCTGAGCGTCGGTGAGCACCTGCGTCGGCGCCTCCGGCTCGGCGACCACGGTGTCGGAGCCGCCGCGGCTGCTGTAGCCGATGGTGGCGCCGTCGATCACGGCACACAGCGCGGAAACACCCGAACCCGACACGCCCGAGAGGCTCTGCACCGGGTCAGCGGTCCGGATCAGCGTTGCCCGTGCCGCGGACCGGACGGGACCGGGCCCGGCCCCGCCGGGGCAGCACCCGACGAGTACCCCGGTGCGACCGTCACCCAGTTCGATGACGTCGTGCCAGTGACCGGTGAGACCGGCGGGGGAGTGCCGCACCGAGAATCCGTGCGGCACGCCGGCTCCGAGGGAGGTCCGGGCGGCGGCGCTCGGCCCCGAGTCGGACGCCTCGTCCACCATTGCGATCCCCCAACTGCGGTCAATCGCCGCAGCCTACCAAGACCCACAGGTTAGGCTCAGCCCATGTTGCGCGAACTTCTCACCGCCGCAGTGCTGACCGGCGGCGCCCTGGGAGCGGCTCCAGCCGCCATCGCCGACGGGACCAACCCGTCCTACGCGGGTGACGTCCCCGGAATAATCTACGACGCGCACCTGAGCGCGCCGTGCTACCGGTGGGACCGGTTCGTCTTCGGCCGCGGACCGGGAGGCGAGGCACTCGCGTGCCACTGGATCGCCGGTCAGTCCTATATCGGCATGGATCGGCCTCCGGAGGGCACCGGCTTCTGGGTGATCTCGCCGAAGCTCTACGGGGTACAGGAGGTCGGATCACCCTGCCCCGGCTCGCAGGCCGCGGCGCAATCCCCGGACGGGTTGCCGATGCTGTGCCTGGGCGCCAAGGGCTGGCAGCCCGGGTTCCTGCGAAACGGGCCGTGGGGCAACGGAAGCCAGTTCGACCCGATCAGCTGAGACTCGGGCTCACACCGTCGCGGCCTCGTTGATCTCGTTGAGGCGGGTGGTGGCCTCGAGGTACTCCCGCACCCACCGCTCGATGACCGCGGCGCTCTTCTCCACCTTGGTGAACTGCCCGACCACCTGCCCGACGGGGTTGAACGCGACGTCAACGGTCTCGTTGGGGTACTTGTTCGTCGCCGCGACGGCCATTCCGGAGACCATGTACTGCAACGGCATTCCGAGCGGCTCAGGGTTGCCCGGCGTCTCCCAGGCTTCCGTCCACTCGTTGCGCAGCATGCGGCACGGCTTGCCGGTGAACGATCGGCTGCGCACGGTGTCGCGGCTGGTGGCCTTGACGTAGGCGGACTGCTGCACCGGGGTGTTGTGCGCCTCCTCGACCATCAGCCACTGCGAGCCCGACCAGGTGCCCGCACACCCCAGCGCCAGCGCAGCGGCGATCTGCTCGCCGCTGCCGATCCCGCCGGCGGCCAGCACCGGCCGCGGCGCCACCGCCTTGACCGCCTGCGGCCACAACACGATCGACCCGACGTCGCCGCAGTGCCCGCCACCCTCGCCGCCCTGCGCGATGATGATGTCGACATCGGCCTCGGCGTGTTTGATCGCCTGAGCCGGCGACCCGCAGAGCGCGGCGACCTTACGCCCCGACGCGTGGATATGGGCGATCATCTCCACCGGTGGGGTACCCAGCGCGTTGGCGATCAGCGTCATCTTGGGGTGCCGCAGCGCGACATCGACCTGCGGGGTGGCGGTCGCCTCGGTCCAGCCGAGCAGCTGCAGGGCGTTCGAGTCGGCGTCGCCGGTCGGGACCCCATGGTCGGCGAGGATCTTCTTGGCGAAGTCCAGATGCTGTTGGGGGACCAGCTTCTTGAGCATCTCGGCGAGCTCGTCACCGGACATGTCGGCGTTCATGCCCTCGTATTTGTTCGGGATCACGATGTCCACGCCGTAGGGATGGTCACCGATGTGGGCGTCGATCCAGTTCAGTTCCAACTCGAGTTGCTCAGGGGTGAATCCCACGGCGCCGAGGACACCGAACCCGCCCGCCCGGCTGACCGCCACCACCACGTCGCGGCAGTGCGTGAAGGCGAAGATCGGGAACTCGATGCCGAGTTCGTCGCAGAGGGCTGTGTGCACGGCGGGTCTCCTTGGCAGCGTCAAAACTGAAACATGTTCTAGTTGCTTTCAGTCTAGCCCGCGACCACCCACAGCACGAGGAACGCAGACATCGCGGCCAGACAGGCCAGATGGTCACGCAGGATCCTCCGGGCCAGACGCACCTGCACGGCCGGTGGATCAGTCCGGCCGCCCAGGCGTACCGCGGCGGGCACCGTCCGCGCCAGCGCCAGCAGAATCGGACCACCTGCCAGCACTGCGGACACCGCGATCAGCCAGGCGGGCCGTTCGCCCAGGACGGCTTCAACCGCCACGCACGCCACCAGGGTGGCCATTGCCAGCACGATCACGACGCTCATCGGGCGTGACGTCGTCGTCGCCCGGCGGTAGTACGCCGCGATCGAGGCCAGCGCGGCGTCCTCCGTCTCACGGTGGCGTGCCGGATCGGGCCGGAGGATCTGCGTGTCGAAGATGAGGTCCATCCACAGCACGGCCAGCAGAAATCCCGCAGACGCCGTCAACATCGGGACACTCATCCGCCCTCGCTCAGAGGAGTAGCATCGTATGCAGCCCGCTCAACGTAGAGCGTGCGGGAGGACAAGGGGTTCGATATGTCCACTCTGCGAAAGACGACCCCGGCCAGACCCCGTATCGCACTCGCGGCACTGAGTGCTGCTGCGGCTGCGACGGCGCTTCTGGCGTCGGCCCCATTGGCGTCGGCCGGCCCGAGCGGAATCCCGGCGGCGCCCTGTTACAACGGCCTCGCCCCGTTCAATCCCTACATCGACAACTGCTCCATCCCCAATCGACCGCCCCACATTCTGGGAGCGGCGCCGGACCAGACTGCGATTCTGAACTGTAATTTCGGCAGCGGGACCTGGCGGGCGGTGTGCTTGTCGCAGTACGTCAACGGCGGTCCGTACGCCGGAATCGCGGTCGGTGGCCGGTAGCCGCAACGGGCTTCGATCCACCCCCGGTCAGCGCTTCGACGGTGGAGCGTACAGCGCGATCTCGGACGTCAGCGGCAGATCAAGCGTGGTGCGGATCCCCGGCGGGGCCGCGATCACGGCCGGGATGGCGTTGACGATCCGAGCCGCCGCACCCGCGATGGCCGCGTGGTTATGATCGCCGTGGCGACTGGTGGGGCAGATGTCGACCGCGTAGGACGGTTCTCCGGTGATCTCCACGCGGTAGGACCCGCCGGGCTGCGCCGGCTGGGCCCAGTCCGGCCGTAAGTCTCCCCGAAGTCGGGTGACGTGCTCGACGACGAGGGCGGGGTGGCCGTCGACGATGCCGTTGATCTGGAACCGCACGGCCGCGACACCACCCTCGGGGATGTGGCCCGCGGCGATGTCGAACGCCTCGGGCGCCGGTTCGCGCTCGTAGGTCTCGGTGATGCTGTCCAGAGAGAGGTTCAGTCCGGCCGCCAACTGACGCAGTGCCGACCCCCACGCGATCGACAGCACGCCGGGCTGGAAGAGGATGGGAATCTCGTCGAGCGGCTTGCCGAAGCCCATCACGTCGAACATCACGATCGCACCGTCGTAGGTCGCGTAGTCGGCGATCTCCATGCACCGCACCTGCTCGATGAGCCGGCAGGTGCCGGCGAATGCCAACGGAATCAGATCGGTGACGAATCCAGGATCGACACCGTTGACGTAGATGCTCGAATTGCCCAGGCGCGCAGCGTCTTCGATCGGTGCGATGAACTGGTCGGGAATCACCTGCCAGGGGAACTGCAGCACCCCGGGCGCCGAGCCCACCACATTGACACCGGCGGCCAGGATGCGTCCGACATCACGCATCGCATCAGGCATCCGGGTGTCGCCCATGGCGCAGTAGACCGCGCACTCCGGTTCGCCCGCCAGCAGTGCCGCCAGGTCGTCGGTCGCGGCGACTCCGGTCGTCACGTCCAGGCCGGCCAGCGCCCCCGCGTCCTTGCCGACTTTGTCCGGCGACGACACGCACAGGGCGGTCAGTTCGAAAGCGGGGTTCTCGATCAACTCGGCCAGTGCCAGGCGGCCGACGTTGCCGGTTCCGATGTGGGCGACCCGAATAGCCATCGGCCCAGTATGGACAGCCGGAGGGGAAACTGGAACAGGTTCTAGTAATCTGACGGCTCATGGGACGTGTGGACGACAAGGTCGTGTTGATCACCGGCGGCGCCAGCGCGCGCGGGATGGGTGCGGCCGGCGCCCGGATGCTGATCGCCGAGGGCGCCAAGGTGGTGATCGGGGACATCCTCGACGATCAGGGCGCCACGCTGGCCGAGGAGCTCGGCGACGCCGCACGCTACGTCCACCTCGACGTGACCAGTGCGGAGGACTGGGCGGCCGCGGTGGGCACCGCGGTGGAGACCTTCGGGAAACTCAACGTCCTGATCAACAACGCCGGGACCGTCCAGGTCGCCCCACTGAAGACCGCGGACATCACCAAGTGGCAGAAGGTGCTCGACGTCAACCTCACCGGCGCGATGCGGGGCATCCAGGCGGTGATCGACCCGATGATCGCCGCCGGAGGCGGTTCGATCATCAACGTCTCCTCGATCGAGGGGATGCGCGGCGCGGTGTGGGCACACAGCTACGTCGCGTCCAAGTGGGGACTGCGCGGGCTGACCAAGTCGGCGGCGTTGGAGTTGGCGCCGGAGGGTATCCGGGTGAACTCGATCCACCCGGGCTTCATCAGGACGCCGATGACCAAGCACCTGCCCGACGACATCGTGACCGCGCCGATGGGCCGGGCCGGCACCCCCGAGGAGGTGGCCTCGTTCATGGTGTTCCTGGCCAGCGACGAGTCGTCGTTCTCGACCGGTTCGGAGTACGTGGTCGACGGCGGACTGATCACCGACGTCCCGCACCGGCCGATGTGACTCAGCGGCGCCGGCCGCGCAAGGCCAGCGCGCCGAAGGCCGCACCCAGAGCCGCCCGGCCCAGGTCGGGCAGGTGTCCGAGCGCATCGGCCGAGCCCGTCCGGCCGGGCGGGGTGAGACGGAGCACCGGCCAGCCCTCGGTGTCGGCCAGGGCGGCCAGACCGGCCCGCGGGTTGACCGGGCGGGGATGCCCGACCAACCTCATCAACGGCGCGTCCTCGTCGCCGTCGGCGTAGCAGAAGCTCTGCCGCAGATCGACCCCGCGCTGCTCGCAAAAACCCTGCACCGCAACCGCTTTCTGGCGCCCCCAAACGACGGGCTTGGCGATCCGACCGGTCAGCCTTCCATCGGCGTCCAACTCGAAGCTGTTGCACACGACATCGTCGATACCCAGCTCGCGGGCCACCGGCTCGGCGTGAATGGTCAGCGCCGAGGAGCACATCATCAGGGTGTGACCGCGGTCGCGATGGGCCGCCACGATCCTGCGCATCAGCGGGTAGATCCTGGCGGCCAGCTGTTCGGTGAACACTCGCCGGCCCGCATCGTCGAGGTCGGTCAGCGAATCACCCTGCAGGTACCCGGCGGCACGGGTGAGTAGCCGCTCGAACTGCATGCGTCCCAGCTTGTAGCGCACCGACGCCTCGACGACGCCGAGCACCTCGCCGACGCTTGCCTGTCCACGGCGCAGCCGGTCACTGGCGTGCGCGGCGGCGGTGAAACCGGCGACGACGGTGCCGTCACAATCGAAGAAAGCCCCCACGTTCGGGCCGGGCGGACTCGCCTCGATCTGGGCGATCGGGTCGCAGGCCACCATGGCGCACACGATAGTCGGGCCGGCGCCGACGGCGCCCGCGGCGGGACTCAGTCGTCGCGGCGACCGCGGGTGACGGCTTCGAGTTGCTCCTCGTAGGCGCCCTCGTCGCGGCCGAGGGCCACGGTGGCCGCGGCCATCGCGGCCAGTGCGAAACCCAGGACGACGGCGGTCGGCGGGTTGACCGTGAGGTGCTCGCCGAGGACGACCTGACCCAGCAGGACCGCCACGACCGGTTCCAGGACCAGCATGGCGGGCACCGAGGCCCGCAGCGATCCGGCGTGAAAAGCCGACTGTTGCAGCAATGTGGCGACGATCCCGACCAGCGCCAGCACGTAGAGCACCGGTGAGGTCAGCAGCCGGGCCGGATGGCCCTCGGTCACGGTGTTCATGACGATCTTGGTGAGCACCGCCACGACTCCGAAGAGCACACCCACCGCGGTGGCCAGCGCGAGCGCCCGGTGCCAGCCGTTCAGCCGGACCGCCAGCGGCAGCGTGCCCAGCGCCAGCGCCAGCGCCACCACGGCGACGATGACGGCTGGGCGACCGGAGCCCTCGTAGTCGCCGGGGGCGGCCCGCGCCAGGGCCACGAACACCGCCAGGGCGACCGTGAGGACCAGCGCCCAGACCCACTCCACCCGGGTGACCCGCCGGTTGGCCAACCGGGCGCTCAGCGGAAGCGCGAACAGCAACGCGGAGACGAGCAGCGGGGCGACCAGCAGCAGCGAGCCGAATGCCAGCGCGACCGCCTGGAAGGCGTAGCCGATGACGGCCGAGCCGGTACCGGCCCACCACAGCGGCCGGCGAAGCAGGGTGGTCACCATCACCGCGCTGACGCCCTGGTGGTCGGGCACGTCCATGGTGGCCCGCTGCCGCACCACGATCCCGATCGCGAGGAACACCGCGCTGGCCAGGGCTGCGGCCACCACCAGGGAGCGCTCAAGCAAAGTCGGCATCCCTTTCCTGCGCGCCAGTTGGCACACCTACCGCCGAACCAGCCTATGGTGCGGCGCGGCGCCGCCCCACCGAATGTAGGCCAACCGGGACGGGTGCCGCCGCCGGATGGGCGACGTCTCAGCGCAGGGGCACCACGACCGGCGCGCCGCCGTAGCCCCTCACCCGCACCCAGGCCGGGTTCGGCCCGCCGGCCGGGACCCGGCCCCGCAGTTCGGCGGTCTCGCCGGGGAACACCGTCAGGTAGTTGTCGTCGTACTCGATCGGCAGGATCTCGTCTCCGCCGGGTGCGGTGAGCAGTTCGACCCGCTGGAAGAAGGCGATATCCGATGTCGGGTTCCGCAACCGGACGACGACCTCAGAACCGTCGGGTCCGGATCGGGCGGCGGTGACATCCAACCGGGGCTTGGCCATCGCGTTCAGCGCGGTCATATCAGCCCAGCTGAACTGTCTGAGTTCGAAGGCGTCGTCGTTGGACACCGGACCCAGGTCGTCGACCTGCTGCGACTGCCAGT
Source organism: Actinomycetota bacterium (assembly GCA_005787665.1). The sequence goes on along the minus strand of SYAB01000479.1, from coordinate 11,823 downwards.
ACGTGTTCTCCATCAGCACGGTGCCGCCGGAGTCCAGGAGTTCGCAGCGGACGAAGAACACCGGCGAGTCCGCCGGTCCGGGCGGCAGGGTGAGCGCCGCGACAGCGCCGCCGGACGCGACGTCGATACCCTGCGCACCCCGGGTGCCGCGGACCCGGCCGGACAGGTCGTAGACGCGCACCCGCACGCTGAGGTCCGCTGCGTCCTGCGCGGATTGGTTGACCACGCTGACCGTGGCCTGCCGATGGTCGCCGGTGACGTAGGAGTCGAACACCACCGATAGCGGCCGCAGTCCCTTCTTGGCGCCGAAATAGGCGCCGCCCGGCCGCAGGTAGTAGTCGAAGAGGTTGCCGAAGAACGACGGCCAGTGGCTGTTGAGCATCCAGTAGATCGTCATCTTGTGGCCGTCCCCGCCGGTGGCGGCGTAGGACTCGAACTGGGCGCGGGTGGATTCGTAGTGCGCGAGTTGCGCCTTGTCGGCGAACATCTCGGCGTCGGTGGACTGCCCGTAGCGCCGGTCGACCGCCCTGCGGATGCTGGTGAGCGCGGCGTTCTGCGGGTCGGCCCCGGCGTGGAAGTACCAGGTGTCGTTGATCGGCCACAGCCGGTCCGGCGGGATGAACCTGCGCAGGCTGGCGAAGGGCGGGATGTGCTCATTGTCGCCCTGCTCGGCGGAGGAGCCGCGGGTGGCGGGGTAGCGGCGGGCGAACCAATAGGAGGGCGGGCGCCAGCTGTAGGGCCCGGCCATCCGGATGCCGTCCCACAGGGTGGTGCCGTCGGCGTCGCGGCCCACCGCCGAGACGGTGTCGACGACGGCGTTCGGCCAGTGCAGGTCGTCCAGCACCCCGCGGTAGGCCAGTCGCACCTCGTCGGGCGGACGGCCGTCGCTGCCGTTGGTCCACAGGAACACCGAGGCGTGCGAACGCAGCATCCCGATCTGGGAGCGCATGCTGTTCAGCGCGACCCGCCGATCCTCGGAGTCCCACTGCGCCCAGCGCTCCCACTGGTTGCAGCACATCCACCCGTACATCAACGGGATGCCGAGTTCGTCGGCCATCTCCACGAGGCGGGTCGAGGCGATCTTGGACTCCAACCGCAGCATGTTCAGCCCGAGATCCTTGGCGTAGCGCAGAATCGCGGCGTCCCGATCCGGTTCAGAGCGGAAGAGCAGATCCGGGGTGTACGTGGCGCCGCGTACCAGAAGTTCCCGGCCGTTAACGGTCATGAAGAAGTTCCCGCCATCGCCGGGGGCGGTCGGGTCCCGGTCGTCGTCCCGGCCCTGGCCGACCTCCCGGATGCCGAATCGCAAGGTCGCGCTCGCCGTGGCGGAGCGGTTCTGCAGGAAGTCCAGCCTCAGATCGTGGAGATCGGGACGGCCCATGGTGTGCGGCCACCACAGGTCGGGGTTGGCAACGGTGAGCTGTGCGAACTCCTCGGGGGAGAAGGTGACCTCGCGCTCCTCGCCGGGGGCCAGTGACACCACGCGGTCGACCCGGACCGGGGGCCTGCCGTCGCGGGTGATGGTCGCGCGCAGGACCCCACCCACCGGCGCGTTCGAATAGTTGCGCAGGCCCGCGTACACGGTCAGGCGTGCGCTGTCGGTGCGGGGCAGCGGAAGGTCGGTGTTGACCGTGGCCGGGCCGATGCCCACCGGCCCGAACATCCTCAGCCGCACGGGTTTCCAGATCCCGGCGTTACGGTCCGCGACGAAGGAGATGCCGTCCCGGTAGCCCAGGTAGCGCCAGTTGATCCAGTCCCACCAGCTGTCGGCGAGTTCGACGCCGTCGACATCGTGGATCGCCCGTTCCGGGATCACCCGGACGGCAAGGGTATTGGGCCGGTCCCGGGCGATCCACGGGGTGACGTCGAGGGTGTGGCCGACGTACATCCCGGCGATCTGGCTGCGGTCGGCGATCCGGCGACCGTTGAGCCAGATGTCGGCGCGGTAGTTGATGCCGGGAAAGTCCAGCAGATAGGTCGGGTAGCCCGCCGGTGCGGTGAAGGTGGTGCGGTACCACCAGTCCTGCCGGTAGAGGTCCTGCGGCACTTCGGTGAGCAGGTTCTTGCCGTAGTACAGGTTGGGGTACACCCCGGCGTCCTGCAGGATTCCCAGCACCGTGCCGGGCATCCGCGAAACCGGTGTCCAGGAGGTGTCGTCGAAGCCGGCCGTCGAGATTCGCGCCCCGTCGGCAGACACCGTCTCGGCCGAGGTGAGTGTCCAGCCGGCGGCCAGTTCGATGTCCTGGCCCGCCGGCGGTTGAGGCCGGGCGAACACCCGGACGTCACCGGCCACCAGCAGCAACGCCACCACGGCGAAGACCCTGAGGAACGTCCTCACGAACGTCCTCGGGGAAGGATTCGCCACGGTGGACCATCTTGGCAGAGTCCCCGACGCGAACCGGAGAGCCCCGAGCCGAACGGACGGCCGCGGGCTAGGCTGGTTTCATGACCGACCAGGATCGAGCCGTCACCCGCCGCGCCATTGCCGATGCCCTGCTCACCGCGCTGGAGCGCCGTCATGAAGTGCTCGACACCATCGTGGAGTCCGAGAACCGCGAGTCGGCGATCGATGCCGTCACCGCACTGCTCGGCAAGTCGCGGATCGGCGCCGAGGCGATCATGGGGATGTCCTTCGATCAGCTCACCAAGGACTCCCGGCAACGCATCGCCGCCGAGATCGACGATCTCAACAGCCAGTTGAGCTTCACCGTCGCCGAGCGCCCGGCCAGCGCCGACGACACCCTGCGGCTGCGGCCGTTCTCCGACGAGACCGACCGCGATCTGTTCGGGGTGCGCACCGACGAGATCGGCGCCGCCGGCGACGGCTCCGGTTCGCCGGCCGGCAGCCTCGATGAGGAGATCACCTGGGCGCGGGACCGGCTGCGCGCCGAGGAGGCGGCCTGGTTCGTCGCGCTCGACGGCGACGACCGGGTGGGCATGGTCTTCGGCGAACTGGCCGGCGGTGAGGTCAACGTCCGGATCTGGATCCACCCCGAGCATCGCAAGAAGGGATACGGGACGGCCGCTTTGCGCAAGTGCCGCACCGAGATGGCCGCTTTCTTCCCGGCCGTGCCCCTGGTGGTGCGCGCACCCGGCGCCGGCCGCTGAGGTCGGTGCCGGTCCCGAGCGCCTTCCGCTACCCGCAGGCCGGGACGGCGGGGGGTCACGCCCGAATCCGGGACCGGGTGCTGCGTCTGACCGGGGTCGATCTGTTCCCCACCGAGGACGTCGCCGCCGCGTTCCGGGCGGGGCTGACCGAGGGCGACCCGATCGCGGAGCGGTTCGTCGCCGAGACCTATCACGGCGAGCTGGGCCCCAGGCGGGCCCGCGAGCTCGTCGAACGGGCCCAGCGGGAGGGTATCGACTCCATCCCGGACGTACCGGACTCGCTGCGGGCCCTGATCGAGGACTTCCAGGCCATACCTGACTGGGTCGACCCGGACCTGGTCGAGCGGGGCGCGGCGGTGTGGCGCCGGTGGGCCTACGCCCTGGGCGCGGTCGGCAACGCCGGCACGATGGACACCTACACCGAAGGCTGGCTGGCGCTGCCGCTGTCGCTTTCGGGCGGCTATGCCGGCGACCGTGCGCTGCATCGCTATATGGAGACCTCACGCTGGTGGATCGAGGTCAGCTCGCCCGGTGCGGTGCTGCGACCCGGCTCGCCGGCGCGGGCGATCTCGCTGCACGTCCGGATCATGCACGTCAGCGTCCGGGCCCGGGTGCGTCAGCATCCGGAGTGGGACGTCGACCGATGGGGTCTGCCGATCAGCCAGTCGGCGATGCTGCTGACCCTGCTCGGCGGAAGCGTGGCCCCGGCGTTGGGGCTGACCGCGCTGGGTTTCCTCACCTCGCCGGCCGAGATGCGGGCGGTGCTGCACTTCAACCGGTACTGCGGGCACCTCGTCGGCGTTCGTTGCCAGGGCTACTTCCCGGAGACGGTGATGGACGCCTGGCGCATCCTGTTCATGGCCGACGCGGCCCGCAGTTACGACTCGGGGCAGACCGGCGCGGAACTCGTCGAGTCGTTCGTCCCGGCGTTCGCGCCGAAAGCCGGCCAGCGGGGACTGGAACGGCTGCGCGCCGAATACCACTACCGGATCCAGGCCGGGTTTTCGGGCCTGTTCATGCTGCCCTGGAACCGGCGCCGTTACGACCTGCCCTCGCCGGCCCCGGGTATCGCAATCCTGCTGGCGCGGGCGCCGCTGATCGCCGGGGTGGAACTTTCGCGCCGGGTGGTACCGGGGCTCGACGAACGCTGGCAGCGGTCCGGCATGCGCCGGTGGGAGCGGTGGTACCGGTGGCAATCCGGCGGCCGGGCCGCCGAGTTCACCGCGGCCGCGCCGTTGCGGCGGTGACCCGGCGCCACGGGCGGCGCCGGCTGCGTAGTCTCGAACCCGATGAGCGCGCGCGCGGGAATTCTGGTCACCGGCACCGAGGTACTGACCGGTCGGGTCGCCGACCGCAACGGACCATGGGTTGCCGACCGGCTACTCGAACTCGGGGTGGAACTGGCCCACATCACCATCTGCGGTGACCGGCCCGCCGACATCGAGGCGCAACTGAGGTTCCTGCGCGCCGAAGGGGTGGATCTCATCGTGACCACCGGCGGGCTCGGCCCGACGGCCGACGATATGACCGTGGCCACGGTGGCCCGGTTCTGCGGGCGCGAACTGGTCCTCGACGAGGCGATGGAGGCCGTCATCGCCGCGATCGTCGCGAAGTGGATGGCCCGCTTTCCCGACATGGACCTCGAGGCGGTCAGCGCCGCCAATCGCAAGCAGGCGATGGTGCCCACGGGCGCGACGGTTCTGCACCCGGTCGGCACCGCGCCCGGCGTGGTGGTCGGGGGCAGCCCCACCGTGGTGGTGCTGCCCGGGCCGCCCAAGGAGTTGCAGGCGATGTGGGCGGCGGCGATGGCCACCGATGCCGTCGCCCAGGCCATCGCCGGGCGCACGGTCTACCGGCAGGACACCGTGCTGATGTTCGGGGTGGCCGAGTCGGGCCTGGCCGAGACGCTGCGCGAGGCGGAGCGGCAGGTGCCCGGGTTCGGCGATCTGGAAGTCACCACCTGCCTGCGCCGCGGCGAGTTGGAGATGGTCACCCGTTACGAACCCGGCGGCGAGCAGACCTACCGTTCACTGATGGGGCTGATCCGGCAGCGCCACGGCGCGGCCATCTTCTCCGAGGACGGCTCCAGCATCGACGACCAGGTCGCCGGCCTGCTGGCGGGCCGGCGGATCGCCACCGCGGAGTCGTGCACGGCGGGACTGCTGGCCGCGCGACTGGCCGACCGGCCCGGGTCGTCGGCCTATCTGGCCGGCGGGGTGGTCGCCTACGCGAACGAAGCCAAGGCGGGTCTGCTCGGCGTCGACGAGGCACTGATCGCCGCCCACGGCGCGGTGTCCGGCGAAGTCGCCGAGGCGATGGCCGCCGGAGCACTGCGCCGCTTCGGCGCCGATACCGCGGTCGCGATCACCGGGGTGGCCGGTCCGGGCGGCGGAACGGCCGACAAGCCGGTCGGCACGGTCTGGTTCTGCATCGCCCTGGACGGCGGCGAGATGCTGACCCGCTGCGTGCGGGTTCCCGGGGAGCGCGCCGACGTGCGCGAACGTTCGACGACCGTGGCGATGCACCTGCTGCGCACCGCGCTGGGTTCCTAGGGATTCGGCGCCAGCGCCGCGCGGTCGACCGGGAAGTCGAAGTAGGTGTCGGGGTAGGGCTCACCGGTCTCGGCCGGCTTGTAGGTGAAGTGCCACCACTCCTTGTCGTAGTTGACGAAACCCTCGCGCTCGAGGACCTCGGCGAGCAGCAGGCGGTTCTTGGCCTGATCGCCGTCGATCCGTGGGTCGAGCGTGTTGGCCAGGGTGTCGAAACAGTCGAAGCCGGTGCCCATATCCACGGAGTTGTCCGGGAACCGAACCACCTGTGGGGCAGTGCAATCCACCAGCGGCTGACCCGGAACGTATCCCGGTGTCGGGACCGCCGGCAGCGGGACGAGCGTGAGGTCGACGGTGCTGCCGCGGCTGTGGCCGGACCGCTCGGCGATGTAGCCGTCCGCGAACAGGGTCGACTTGTCGACGCGCGGGTAGAACTCGGCCTTCATCCGGGTGTCGGGCAGGTCCTGCGCCCAGGCGATGAAGTCGTTGACGGCACGCTGCGGCCGGTAACAGTCGTAGACCTTGAGGGTGTAGCCCCGCTCGACGACATCCTGCTGAGCGCGGGCCAATGCCTCGGCTGCCGGCCGGGTCAGGATGCACAGCGGCTGCCGGTAGCCGTCGACCGGGTCACCGGTGAAATTGTGTGGGGTGATGTAGCGGATGTCGGCGAGGATGTCGGGGACGATGTCGGTCAGCACGACGAAATTCTCAGGCGCCCCCGGGGTGGGTTCGGCGGTAGCCGGGAACGCTGCCGTCGCGGCGGCAATCAGGACGGCGAGAGTCCCTGCCGCATAACGCAACTCATGACGGGTCATTCGGGGCCGGGAGTGCTGGTGCTCACTGCTCATCGCTGTGACACTACCGGCTGCGCGTCACCCGTGGTCGGGGTCGGGATCCGGCTCCGCCGGGCCGCGCAGTACGGGGCTCAGGACGTAATCGGCCTGATTGCCGCCGCGACCCCGAGCCCGCCACATCGCCGCGGTGCCCAGCGCGACGATCTCGTCCAGAACCTCGTGCGGGGGGCGGGCAGCGAGCGGTCCGAGGGGGGTGCTGACCACGCCGATGCTCGCCGTGTCCCCGCCGGGGGTGGCCGCCACCGCGCCACGGATCCGCTCAGCCAGGGGAGCAGGATCTGCGGTGGTGAAGACCTCGGCAATGAGAAACTCGTCGTCGCCGACATGTCCGACGATCGCCCCGCGGCGCACGGTGTCCCGCAGCGCCAGTGCGATCGCGACGCGGACGCGTTCGACCCCGCGCCGGCCCTGCACGCTCAGCAGCGCGGGAACGTTATCGACACCGACCACCGCCACGACGAGGTAGCGATCGTCCCCGCGGTTACGGGCCCCGAGCAGGGTGGCGGCGAGTTCGTCGAAGGACGCCCGGGTCAACAGGCCGGTCAGTGGTTCGACGTCGGTGCGCTCGCCGGAGGCAGCCGTCACCGCGGCGATGGTCCGGCAGCCCACGAAGACGGCGAGAATCACCAGGACCACCGGCGTCGTGACGGCCAGCGCGGTGGGCAGGTCCGCGATCGCGATCCGGCCCGCAAGCCAGCCGACGGTGCCGGCGGCGATGATCGCGGTGAACCACTGCGGCCTGCTGCCGTGGAACAACCCCACGTACCCGAGGATGAACGCGAACGCGGTGGCGATCGCCAGACCGGCCAGCGGATCACTGGCGGCGACACACCCGGCGGCCAGGAACAGTGCGCCGACGACGACGACGGTGATGGACTCGGTGCGACTCGGCCATCGGCGCCGCAGCCATGGCACGGCCAGCCCGAGACAGACCGGCACGATCACGATCAGCAGACCCCGGCCGCCCGGCCAGCGGGTGGAGTCCGGATTGGTCGCCGCCAGCAGCGGCGGCAGTGCCATGGTCAGGATGCATCCGGCCACGAGCCGCATCACGGGGAGCTGGTGCCCGCCGGCGGTGAGGCGCGCGGTGATCGCGTTGTAGCGGTCGGGTGCCCTCATCGGGCAGCCCGGTGCACCGACACCGCGTAGTCGCCGCCGGCGAAGGGCTCGCGCTCCCAGGTCGACCAGCGCGCCACCGGTGTCAGACCGACCGATGCCGCCAGTTCGTCGTAGCGCTCCACGGAGAGCCGGTCGGGGATGATGCTGAAGCCCGCCACCACCAGGCCGCCGGGGTCCAGCCGGGCGGCCAGATTGCCCAGCACCCGTCCCTCGGTCCCCGGTTCGAGGAAGATCATCACGTTGCCGGCCAGCAGCACGAGGTCCACACGACGCGGCAGCCCGTCCCCGCGGCGGGCCGGTTGCGCCAGATCGGCGGTGACCCAGCGCAGCCGAGGGGCCTTGGCCCGGGCAGCGGCGAGCATCTGATCGTCGGCGTCGACGCCGGCGACCCGGAATCCGCGCCGGGCGAGTTCGACGGCCACCCGGCCGGTGCCGCAACCGGCGTCGAGCACCGAGTACCGTCCCGTCGAGCCCAGCAGTGCCTCGACCAGGTCGGCCTCGCCGTGGATCTCCTCACCGGCGGCCGCCAGCGCCGTCCAGCGCGCGTCGTACTCCTCGCCGCGCGGTACCTCGGAGCGCTGCCAGCGGTTGCTCACCGACACCATCCTCGCACCGTCACGCGGGAACCACGATCGTCAGCCGGTTTCCGTCCCGCTCCACCACCATCCCCGAACGGCGGGCGACGGCGGCCACCGCCGCAGCATCGGCGGGTTCGGAACGGGTGGTGGCCAACGCCCGGGCCAGCCGTCCTTTGTGGGCCTTGTTGAAGTGGGTCACCACGCTTCGGGTGCCGTCAGGGCGCTCGGCGAGGACATCGACCCGAACCGCGGCCTCGCACCGGCCGAGGCCCACATAGGCGCCGGATCGCAGATCGACGACGAGTTCCCCGGCTGCCAGGCCCGCCAGCACGGGCTGCAGAACGGGTCGCCACCGGGTCGCCAGGCCCGGGCGGCCAGGCAGGGTGGAACCCGCCGACAATCGATAGGCGGGGATGGGGTCGGTCGCGCGCAGCAGCCCGAACAACGCCGAGCCGATCGCCAACCGCACCCCGGCCCGTGCGGCGTCCGCAGCCCGCAAGGTTTCGATGTCCAGCGCGTCGTAGAGCACTCCGGTGTAGCGGCGGATGGCGGGCAGCGTCGGCGCGGTGCGCAGGGCGGCGTTGCGCTCGATCTCCGCATCCTGGGACGCCGAGATCCCCAGCGCTGCGCGGGAGGCAGGCCGATCGGCGGCGAGGTCGACGAGTTCGCTCACCAGTTCCGAACGCAGCGGAGCCAGATCCGGCCAACTCAGAGCTGCCAGATCCAGTACGGGCCCGTCACCTCCCGGACGTTTGGTCTCCGAGGGTGGGAGTAGCACGATCACAGCCAGACGCTAGCCGGTGGCTCTCCTCAGGGCCCACCGAAGCCCGCCGCCCCCAGAACCTGCTGGCCGACCGGCCCGGCGACCAGGTCGACGAACGCCTTGGCCCGGACCGGATCCGCCGAGCTGATCAGGACTGCGATCTGGTAGCGGTTGGGCGCACCGGCCGCCTCCGGAAAGGGCACGGTCGTCACCGCGGCGCCGGCAGCCCGGGCGTCGGTCTGGTACACCACCCCCGCGTCGGCCTGACCGCTGGTCACCTTGTTCAGCACATCGGTGACCGAGGATTCCTCGCTCACCGGCCTGAGCCGAACGCCGGTCTCCTGCTCTATCCGGGGCAGGGCGGCACCGCAGGGCACCTGGACCGCGCACACCACCAGATCGACACCCGCGAGGTCACGGAATGATGTGACGCCCTGAGGATTCCCGGGGGCGACGACAATCGCTAGCGCGTTGGATGCGAAGGGAACCGGTGGCCCGGCAAGCAACCCGGCGCGGGCCGCCTTGTCCATGGTCGCCGTATCTGCCGTGGCGAAGACATCAGCCTGCGCGCCCTGGGTCAGCTGGGTGAGTAGGTCGGCCGACCCGGCGGTCGACAACTCCACGGGGCTGCCGGGGTTGAGCGCGGAGAACCTCGCGTCGAGGTCGGCGAAGGTCGGGCGCAGCGATGCGGCCGCGAAGATGACGAGGTGATCATCGGCGGGGGATCCGCACCCTGCGAGCACGGCGAGTGTGCTGAGGAGCACCCCGGCGACTTTCACACCGGCGACTTTCACACCGGGAATGCTATTGCCCCCGGATTAGGGTGACCCGGTGCCAGTTGCGCGCCGAGTCCTGTGGGCCGTCCCGGTCGCTGTCGTGGTCGCGGGTTCACCCAGCGCCGGGGCCGACCCCGACATCCTGTGGCGGGTGGTCAACGACCAGTGTGTCGCCGGGGCGGTGCAGTCCCGCGACCCGGCACCGTGCGCGGCGGTCGACCTGAGCGGCGGACGCGAGCGCGGCTACGTCGTCTTCAAGGACAGCGTCGGGCCGCGGCAGTATCTGCTGTTGCCGACCGCGCGTATCACCGGGATCGAGAGCCCGGACCTGCTGGACCCGGGTGCCACCAACTATTTTGCCGCCGCCTGGGCGGCACGGTCGTTCACCGAAGCGGCAGCCGGCGGCACTCTGCCGCGGGACTGGATGAGTCTGGCCGTCAACTCCGCGTCATCGCGCTCGCAGAACCAGTTGCACATCCACATCGACTGCATCCGTTCCGACGTGCACGCCGCCATCACCGAGCATGCGGACGCGATCGGACCCCACTGGGCCCCGTTTCCCGAACCGCTGGCCGGTCACACCTACAGCGCGATCGCGGTCGATGGAGAGGAACTCTCGGTCAACCCCTTCCGCCTGCTCGCCGATACCGCGGGCGCCGACATCGGTCACTACACCCTGGTCGTCGTCGGCGTCCGCCGCGGCGGGCTGCCCGGTTTCGTCATCCTGGCCGACCAGGCCGATAGCGCCGCGGGCGACTGGGCCGGCGGGGAGGAGTTGCAGGACCACGACCGTTGCCCGCCCCCGTCGGCCGGCGGCAAATGATCAATAGGGCGGCAACTGGCCGTTGCCGGACTGACCCGCCAGGCCGTTGAGGATGTCGAGGCTGTGCCGCAGCTGCAACTGGGACAGCCACGGCGCATTCTGGCCGGGCGGCGGGGTGTCGGTCAGCGTCCACGGCTGGCATCCGTTGGTCTTGAACGCGATATCGGCGGCGGCGATCTGCACCGTCTGCGGCTGTTTGGTCAGTGCGTTCTCGACGGTGGTGTCCTCGGCCCCGATCCTTCGCCAGTAGCAGGTGCCACCCGGCAGCGGGCCGGCGGAGGAGTAGACCCCTGGCATGATCTCGGCGCCCACGGCGAAGGTGCCGTCGTGGTCCATCACGACCGGGCCGGGAGACGACCCCGAGGCATGCGACGGTTCCTCGGCCGGGGAGGGGACGGGCACCGGGGCTTCCGGGTCGGCGACCGCCCCGGGCGCGATCAGGGACGCGATGATCGCCAGCATCCCCAGCACCGAGGCCGGAGCGGTCAGAAGGCTCGCGCGCACAGCGTCGAGGGTACGCGGATCACGGACGGTGACCCGCGCAGCGGTGTCAGGCGGTCCTGCCCAACAGGGGCAGTAGCAGACGGCGGCGCTTGAGGACGGCGTCGTCGAACTCGTGCTCGGCGCGGGCCACCGAGGCGATCACCGGCAGCGCCGAGGCGCCGGTGCGGCCCCGCATCCGCCGGACTGCGGCAAGACCGGGAACCAGCGCCCAATCGACGCCGGCGGCAGCGCAACGCTGATCGACGATATCGAGCAGGTCGGCGGCTTTCGGGGTGAACTCGGTGACCGCACTGAGGTCGAGGACGAACGGGGCATCGGGAAGGATGAACCGCGACGCGTGGTCGGCGACCCGGTCGAGGTTTCGCGCGTCGACGCGGCCGCTGACGGCGACGACGGTCGCGCCGTGCCGGCGGTGTGCCCGGACATGGGCTCCCCGGTAATCCGCTGCGGGTTCCCCGTACCGCGAAGTGAAGCTCGTCATGATGTCCGCCCCTCATGTCGATCGTCCGGGCCGCCGACGCGCGGCCTCGTCTGCGACGGTACGGCGAAACTCTAAGGCGGCCGGGAGCGGTGTCTAAAACTCTGGTGAGAAAGGGTTTTGGCGCTTCAGACGCAGTCCGACCCGCCGTCGACCATCAGTACCGCCCCGGTGGTGGACCCGCTCTGTTCGGTGCACAGAAACGCGATCGCGGCCGCGACCTCCGACGGGAGCCCGAACCGGCGCATCGGGACGCGAGCCAGTTCGGAGT
>SYAB01000478.1 GCA_005787665.1 Actinomycetota bacterium | reverse complement strand
GGAGGCCGCGCGCACCGCGCCCTCGAAGGCCCGGAAGAACTCGCGGCCGATGATCTTGCGCTTGCCCTCCGGGTTGGTGACACCGGACAGTGCCTCCAGGAACCGGTCGGCGACGTCGACCGTGACCAGCCTGGCGCCCGTCGCGGCGACGAAATCGCGCTGTACCTGTTCACGCTCACCGGCCCGCAACAGACCGTGGTCGACGAACACGCACGTGAGCCGATCCCCGATGGCGCGCTGAACCAGTGCGGCGGCCACCGCGGAGTCCACTCCCCCACTCAGTCCGCAGATCGCGTGGCCGTCGCCGATCTGCTCACGGATCGACTCGATCAGCGTCTCGGCGATGTTGGCCGGGGTCCAGGCCGCGCCGATACCGGCGAAGTCGTGCAGGAACCGACTGAGCACCTGCTGGCCGTGCGGGGTGTGGATCACCTCGGGGTGGTACTGCACCCCGGCCAGCTTGCGGACCCGGTCCTCGAAGGCCGCCACCGGGGCGCCCGCACTGGTGGCGACGACGGTGAAACCGTCCGGCGCGGCGGTCACCGCGTCGCCATGGCTCAGCCACACCGGCTGCAGACCCGGAAGGCCGGAATGAAGTTCGCCGCCAAGGACATTCAGTTCGGTGCGACCGTACTCACTGGTGCCGGTGCGCTCGACGGTGCCGCCCAGCGCCTGGGCCAGGGCCTGGAATCCATAGCAGATCCCGAATACCGGCACGCCGAGGTCGAACACACCCGGGTCCAACTGCGGGGCGCCGTCGGCGTACACACTGGCCGGTCCGCCGGAGAGCACGATGGCCCGGGGTTGCCTGGCCTTGATCTCATCGAGGGTGGCGGTGTGCGGAATCACCTCGGAGAACACCCGGGCCTCCCGCACCCGGCGGGCGATCAGCTGCGCGTATTGAGCGCCGAAGTCGATCACCAGAACAGGACGCGGGGAATCCACCGATTGCACCGGCACAGTCTAAGGCGGTCGCGGGTCAACTCCCGACGGTCAGCCCGACCTTCTGGAACTCCTTGAGGTCGCAGTACCCGGCCTTGGCCATCGAACGGCGCAGTCCGCCGACGAGGTTCAGCGAGCCGAACGGGTCGTCGGAGGGACCGTTGAGCACCCGGTCCAGCGATGGACGGTCGTCGAGGGCGATCTGGAGCAGCGCACCGCGGGGCAGCGAGGGGTGCGCCGCGGCGGACGGCCAGTACCACCCGCCGCCCAGCGCCTCGGCCGCGATGGACAGCGGGGTGCCCAGCAGCACGGCGTCGGCGCCGCAGGCGATCGCCTTGGCCAACTCCCCCGAGGTATGAACGTCGCCGTCGGCCAGCACATGCACGTAACGCCCGCCGGTCTCGTCGAGATACTCCCGTCGCGCTGCCGCGGCATCGGCGATCGCGGTGGCCATCGGCACACTGATCCCGAGTACCTCGTCGCTGGTCGTCAGGCCCGATGTCGAGCCGTATCCCACGATGACGCCCGCCGCCCCGGTGCGCATCAGGTGTAGCGCGGTGCGGTGGTCCGCCACCCCGCCGGCGACCACCGGCACGTCGAGTTCGGAGATGAAGGTCTTGAGGTTCAACGGTTCCCCGTCACCGTCCCGCCCGCGGGCGACCCGCTCGGCGGAGATGATGGTGCCCTGGATCACCAGCAGGTCGATCCCGGCCGAGAGCAGCGTGGGCGTCAGCGCCTGGGCGTTCTGCGGGCTCACCCGCACCGCGGTGGTCACCCCTGCCTCGCGGACCCGGGCCACTGCCTGACCGAGCAGATCGAGATCGAGCGGAGCGGCGTGCAGTTGCTGCAGCATCCGGATGGAGGCGGCGGGATCCTCATCCCGCTCGGCCACCTCGATGACCGCGGCGATCTTGTCCTCGACGTCGGCGTGCCGACCGATCAGGCCCTCGCCGTTGAGCACCCCCAGACCACCCAGCCGACCGAGCTCGATGGCGAACGCCGGGGAGGCCAGCGCGTCGGTGGGGTGTGAGAGCACCGGGATCTCGAACCGGTAGGCATCCAGTTGCCAGCTCGTCGAGACGTCCTGCGAAGAACGGGTGCGCCGGGACGGCACGATGTTGATCTCGCTGAGTTCGTAGGTGCGGCGGGCAGTTCGGCCCATCCCGATTTCAACGACGTCGCGCATGGATCACCGGCTCGAGTAGTTGGGCGCTTCGACGGTCATGGTGATGTCGTGCGGGTGACTCTCCTTGAGCCCGGCGGCGGTGATCTGGACGAACTGCGCGCGCTGCAACTGCGGGATGGTGGCCGACCCGGTGTATCCCATGGCGGCACGCAGCCCCCCGGTCAGCTGATGGATGACGGTGGACAGCGGCCCGCGGAACGGAACCCGGCCCTCAATGCCCTCGGGCACCAGTTTGTCCTCGGAGAGCACGTCGTCCTGGAAGTAACGGTCTTTGGAGTAGGACGTCGCAGCTCCGGCTTCACCCCGGCCCTGCATGGCGCCGAGCGACCCCATACCGCGGTAGCTCTTGAATTGTTTTCCGTTGACGAAGATCAGATCGCCGGGCGCCTCGGCGGTGCCGGCCAGCAGCGAGCCGAGCATGGCTGTCGACGCCCCGGCGGCCAGTGCCTTCGCGATATCCCCGGAGTACTGCAGGCCACCGTCGGCGATCACCGGAACCCCGGCCGGCGCGCAGGCGGCCGAAGCCTCCCTGATCGCGGTGATCGGCGGGGCGCAGACACCGGCCACCACGCG